>CACXGM010000142.1 GCA_902767075.1 uncultured Lachnospiraceae bacterium | reverse complement strand
TGGAGGAGGAAAGAAGAGTATTCTATGTGGCACTGACCCGGGCCAAAAATAAGCTCTATATTTCATATCTGAAAAAAGAAGAGGACTCAGGTTTTTATCTGCCCAGCAGATTCCTGAATCCTCTTAAAGAAAGATGATTTTCTATTCCTCGTCATCGTCGAATTCGAGCGCGTCAAGATATTCATCGAAGGCTTCAGCGACTTTTTCATATTCTTCATCGCTGTCGATGTATTCAAGAGTGGGCTCTGCATCGGGATCATCCGGATCTTCGATATGTCTGTAGATCCATACTTCATCCTCGGGGAAGCGTCCGCCGGTATTTGTGGGCAGGAGAATGATATAATCCTGCTTGTCCACCTCTAAAATGGTGACAATATCGCACTCAACCTCTGTGTCATCTTCCAGGGTGATGGTAACAGTCATATCCTCTTCGGGTGTATCATATTTATTAGCCATATATGTGCTCCTTTTGATAGATTTCCTTTTAAGTATAACTGCTTGTTAATCTTTTCGCAATAAGTTATAATCTTGATTATGAGCAAAAAAGTTAACGGTTCAATTTCAGATTCTTACGGACTTTTCCCTTGTAAGACCGCCTATACCCCCAGTGGATGCAGGTTTTCTTTTGATATTTCAAAATTCGAAAAAAATGCCGAATACGGTGTTGCAATTTATGATAAGGCAAGCGACATCATGGTATGCCGAAGGGTGTTTGATGAAAGCGAGCGCTTCGGAAATGTGTATTCTGCCATAATTCCCGAGTTTGACCGAGAAAAGCATAGTTACAATTTCTTTTGTAATGATTGCTATATCACCGATGAGAGAGCCGAAAGTTATACCGATAAGCTGTATTTCGGTGCCTTTGATCCTGATAAGGCCAGAAAGGCTTGTGTTTCCGTGCCTTTTGATTGGGAGAATGACGAAAAGCCCGAGGTTGCTTACGAAGATATGTTTATTTATCTTCTTCATGTCAGAGGATTTACTAATCATACTTCCTCGGGAGTCAAGCACAAGGGAACCTTTAGAGGAGTCGCTGAAAAAATAGAACACCTTAAGAGTATGGGAGTCACTGCAATAGAGCTTCAGCCCGCATATGAGTTTAATGAAAACGATAAAAAGACTCATAGATTCAACTATTGGGGTTATTGCAGAGGGTATTATTATACTCCGAAATCCGCATATTCAAGCTCGGAAGATGCAGCCGGTGAATTCTGCGATATGGTAAAAGCTTTTCACAGGGCCGGTATTGAGATCATCATGCAGATGTATTTTCCTGCTGATTTTTCCCGAAGAGAGATCCCTTATATTCTGGAATATTGGGCTGTCAAATATCATATTGACGGATTTCATGTTTTGGGCGAAAACCTGCCAATGAGTCTTATCGGTGAGAGCCCGATCCTCTCCGGTGTAAAGATCTTTGCAGACAGTCTCTGGGGTGTTGATACCGAGACAAATGATATATTTGTCAGAGGAAAGGATAAGAGACGATATGGTCTTTTCCGCGATGAATATATGTATTTGATGAGGAGATTCTTAAAGGGCGACAGCGGGCTTTTATCCGAGGTTGCTTTTCGTATGCGTAACAATCCCCCGGATCATGCGGCCATCAATTTCCTCGATTCCTACAATACTTTCACTTTGCTTGATATGGTCAGTTACGATCATAAGCATAATGAGAACAATGGCGAGGACAACCGGGACGGAAATGATTACAATTGCAGCTGGAACTGCGGTGTGGAAGGTCCCACGGGTAAACCAAAGATAAATGCACTTAGAAGAAAGCAGATAACAAATGCTCTTATTCTTCTGTTCTTAAGCAGTGGTGTACCCATGATATTTATGGGGGATGAGATGGGTAATACCCAGAACGGAAATAACAATCCCTATTGCCACGATTCCGACGTGACCTGGCTTGACTGGCGGGGATTAAAGAGAAAGAATTCTTTTTATCCTTTGATACAAAAGCTTTCCGGTCTTCGTAAGGAGTACGGTTTCTATCACGGCTCCAAAGAAATGTCCATGGTGGATGTGGCAGGATGCGGATTCCCTGAGCTTTCCTATCACGGAGAAAGCGCATGGATGAATTCACCTGACGATTATAAGAGCAGTATAGGAATAATGTTCAGCGAAAAGGGCAGGCTGTTTTACCTTGCGGTGAATATGTATTGGGAGGAGGCTTCACTATCACTTCCGAGGCCGCCAAAGGGACAGAAGTGGAAACTTATAAATTCCACAGACAGTGTAATTCTCGGTACTGATGATCGTATCACCTTATCCGGAAGATGCATAGCTGAGATCGTGACTGAGAAAGCTGCGGAGAAAGATACCGGGAAAAACACTGATAAAAATATTGAAAAGTGATCGAAATGGGAAATTTTTGGAAACACTTCAGTACAATTACAAAGCATAGATGGGCAGTCAGAAGAGGGTGCTTTATGGTGGGACTTTATTGGCAGGGTTTGGTTCATGATCTGTCAAAATACGGACCTACTGAATTTTGGGTAGGGGTTAAGTATTATCAGGGTACTCGCAGTCCCAACAATGCTGAGCGCGAGGACAAGGGCTATTCCTCCGCATGGCTTCACCACAAGGGCAGAAATAAGCATCATTATGAATACTGGATCGATTACAGCTCCCATGAAAGTAAATCCGGGGATGGAGTGATGGTCCCCGTGCCAATGCCCGATAAATATATTGCGGAGATGATCATGGACAGGATCGCAGCCAGCAAAACATACAGGGGCAAGGACTACAAGGATTCGGATCCCCTTGACTATTACTGGCAGGGAACTCAGAATGCTCCTCTTCACGAATATACCAGATCCACACTTCTAAAGTATCTGGAGATGCTGGCATCCGATGGAGAAGAGGCCACTTTTAAAGCGATAAAAGAAAACCTGGTTAAGAAATAAAGATAGATATAGCCGGAAAAAAAGCAGGGATCAGTTCCCTGCTTTTTTATAGAATTTCTTAAGTCCGTCAAGAGTGGATGCCATATTGGAGATCATCAGATCAAGCACGGTGATGGCGCACATACTTTCCATTACAACCACAGCCCTCGGAACTATGATGGGGTCGTGCCTTCCTTTGATCTGTACAGTGATCTCTTTGCCGTCTTTGTTTACTGTCTGCTGCTCACTGAATATGGAAGGGGTGGGCTTTACATGGGCTCTTACGATTATATCGGATCCGTCGGATATGCCTCCAAGTATTCCGCCGCTATGATTGGTCTTTTTGATGATATTATTGTCTGCATCGAGAGTAAATGCATCATTGTTTGTGCTTCCGTTTTTCTTGCTTACTTCAGTGCCGTCACCTATTTCCACTGCCTTTACTGCGCCGATGCTCATAACAGCCTGTGACAGGAGAGCATCGAGCTTATCAAAGACGGGTTCACCGATGCCTGCGGGGACGCCCTTTATACGGCATTCCATAACACCGCCTACGGAGTCAAGTTTTTCCCTCATTTCAGAAACGTATTTAAGAGCTTCTTCATTTGCTTTATCATCCGGCATTGCAGTGGGATTCTTCAGGACTTTTTCCCGGGAGTAGTTTGTGAGATCTGCTTCAATGGGACCTATGGATCTGGTGTAGCATTCTACTGTGATACCAAGAGACTCAAGGATCTTTGAGGCTATTGCACCTGCTGCCACGCGGCCGATGGTCTCTCTGCCGGAGCTTCTTCCGCCGCCTCTGTAATCTCTGAAACCGTATTTTGCATCAAAGGTAAAATCGGCATGACCGGGTCTGTAATATAGAGCGATATCACTGTAATCAGCAGATTGCTGTGAAGTATTCATGACCATAATGGAGATGGGGGTCCCTGTGGTTTTGCCTTCAAATATACCGGAGAGGATCCGGGCTTTATCGTCTTCTTTTCTGGGAGTGGAGAGAGCGCTTGTGCCGGGCTTTCTTCTGTCCAGAAATTTCTGAATATCCTCCTCATTTAACTCAAGACCTGCCGGAACGCCGTCTATGACCACACCAAGAGCGGGACCGTGGGATTCTCCCCAAGTGCTTATTCTAAAGTTTTTTCCGAAAATTGAGCCTGACATATATTCTCCTTTTGCTGCATCGCTCGGTTTAGTTTAAGTCTTACAAAATATTATTGTACAACATAAGTTATTCTTTTAAAATAGACTTTTTATATGGAATCAAATGTGATAGAATAACTCTGATTATGAGCAAGATCAGAATGATCCAAGTTTGGAAAAGGAAGTGAAATATATGGCTGAAAGTAAGTATGTTGCTTATGTTTCCTCATACACTATGGGAGACAATCATGGCATCAGGATCTACGACGTAGATATGCAGGAAGGCCGTTTTTACGAAAAAGATAAGGTTGAGATCACCAATTCATCATACCTGAGCGAATCTCACAACAGAAAGTACCTCTACTCAATTACCGATACCGGCGTAGAGGCTTTCAAAATTTGCAAGGACGGACGCCTTGAGTTTATCAATTGGTGTTCTATCAATGGCATGAGAGGATGCTACCTTGCTACGGATTATACAGACAGGTATCTGTTTGTGGCAGGATATCATGACGGAAAGCTCACTGTTCTTTCTTTAAACGAAGACGGATCCGTCAACAAGATCACAGATGAAATATATCATAAGGGAATGGGAAGTGCGGCTAACCGTAACTTCAGACCCCATATCAACTGTGCCCGTATGACCCATGATAATAGATTTCTGCTGGTAGCGGATCAGGGTATGGATCATGTGAATGTTTATGGTTTTGATGAGGTTAACGGCAAGGTTCATCTCGTTGATATCATCAGATCCGAACTTGAGTCCGCACCCAGACATATCAAGATCTCTAAGGACGGACATATCATCTATATTCTTCATGAGCAGAAGTGCTATATAGATGTATACGAATACGAGTACAGAAACGGGCTTCCGTTCTTTAACAAGATCCAGTCTCAGGCCATCGTTCCCTGGGAGTCGGGTACAAATGCGGTAAGTGCATTCAGTTTTTCCGAGGATTACAAGTATCTTCTTACATCCATAGCAGGAGAGAATTCCGTTGCCGTATATGATGTTGACGAGAAGACAGGTAAACTTAAGAAGAATTTTATTCTCCCCATTGCCGGTGAGTATCCAAAGGATGCTGAAATATTCCCGGGAAATAAGTTCCTGGTATCGCTTAACCACGAGACGGATACTATGACATTCTTTAAGGTTGACTTAAAGGCACATACACTTATCATGAACGGCAAACCTTTGAGCGTTCATACTCCAAACTGTATTTTATTCCATAAGTTATAACAGGTTTTAAAAATGTACTTCACTAAACAGGAAAGAGCAAGGCAGAAGCTTAAAAGCTTTGCGCGTAAAAACTTCATATGCAAGATCATAATAGCTCCTGTCAGAGGTATATTTGAACTTGGCTGTCTGATCGGCAGACTTTTGGGCGGAAATATAAAGAAGATAGGGGTTTCCTTTATAAGCGTTCTTTTATTCCCTGTATTCAGCAGTTTTTCTTTTGGGATCGAGGCACCCACAGAGATGACCGACTGGACCATTGATTTCGAAGTATTGGATGACTCCGTGTTTATTGCGGACAATTCCGAAGTCAGCACTGACGAGATCCTCCAGGAGGTGGACGAAAATGTTGACCGTGAGGAGATCAGTCTGGAAGTGACTGTCAACGAATCCGGAGATATTGCAAAAGAGGATCTTTATTATGCGGAAGATATCATAAACGGATATCTGGACAGCCTTGGGGAAGAAAATGAGGGCGTTTATCAGGAGAGGGATTATACCAGGACTTATGATGATTATGAGTTTGAGCCGGATGATTGGAGATTGATCCTTATAAACAAGTCACATTTCATCCCGGATGATTATGTTGTTCCCCTCGGTACTATTTACGGTATTCATCAATGCGATGAGAGGATAATCCCCGATCTGGTGGCTATGCTTCAGTCAGCAAAGGTTGACGGTGTAAATCTGTCCATCAGAAGCCCTTACCGTACATCAGCTCTTCAGGTTCTTTTGTATAATAATAAGATATCCAAATTTATGGATGCCGGAATGAATTATCTGGAGGCATACAAACTTGCGGGACAGGCAGTTACCATCCCGGGTGCCAGCGAGCATGAAGCGGGCCTTTCGCTTGATATTGTCAGCGATACCTATACCAGTCTTACTGAAGGCTTCGGCGATACCGAAGCAGGTAAATGGCTTGCTTCCAATGCACATTATTACGGCTTTATTTTGAGATATCCTGCAGAGAAGGAATATATTACCACCATCGAGTACGAGCCTTGGCATTTCAGGTATGTGGGCGTAGAAGCCGCTACTGTTATGTACAACGAAAACCTTACTCTGGAAGAATTCTGGGAGAAATATCTTGAGCAATAAATATACTCTTTTAAAAACGGAGGGACGAGCTAAACGTGCTGAGTTTGAAACAGTTCACGGGACAGTGCAGACACCTCTTTTTATGAATGTAGGAACAGTCGGCGCCATCAAAGGCGCCGTTTCTACAGAAGATCTTGAAAATATCGGATGTCAGGTAGAACTATCAAATACATATCATCTTCATGTGAGACCCGGGGATAAGCTGGTAAAGGAACTGGGAGGCTTACATAAATTCATGAGCTGGGACAGACCTATACTTACCGATTCCGGCGGATTTCAGGTCTTTTCACTGGCAGGCCTGAGAAAAATTAAAGAAGAGGGTGTTACCTTCCATTCCCATGTTGATGGCAGGATCATATTTATGGGACCTGAGGAAAGCATGCAGATCCAGTCAAACTTAGGATCTACCATTGCCATGGCATTTGATGAATGCCCTCCTTCCAAAGCCGATAGAGCATATGTGCAGCCTTCGGTTGACAGGACCACCAGATGGCTTGAAAGATGCAAAAAGGAGCTGGACAGACTTAACGGGCTGGAAGATACAGTTAATCCTCATCAGATGCTTTTTGGGATCAATCAGGGTGCCATATTTCCGGATATCCGCATAGAACATGCCAAGAGGATCTCTGAGATGGATCTGGACGGTTATGCAGTGGGCGGATTGGCTGTCGGCGAGACCCATGAAGAGATGTATCATATTCTTGACGAAGTGGTTCCGTATCTGCCTCAGAATAAGCCCACGTATCTCATGGGTGTAGGCACTCCCGCAAATATTATTGAGGGCGTGGACCGCGGCATCGATTTCTTTGATTGTGTTTATCCTGCCAGAAACGGTCGCCACGGTCATGTTTATACGAAATTTGGCAAGATCAATATAAAAAATGCAAAGTATGCAAATGACGACAGACCCATTGAGGAAGGCTGCAATTGCCCCGCCTGCAAAAGATATTCAAGGGCTTACATCCGTCACCTCCATGTTGCAGGTGAAATGCTGGGTTTGAGACTTTGCGTTCTTCATAATCTTTATTATTACAATCATTTGATGGAAGACATCAGAAATGCTCTGGATGCAGGCAGATTCGCAGAGTTCAAGAAAAAAGCACTGGAGGATATGGCCAGGGGAGATTCTTGACTTTAATTATCCTGTTTTTATTAAAAATATGTAAAATGCTTGCTACAGAAGTCTTTTTTGTGTATGATAGTACTTGCGCGAAAATAAAACGTATGTCCTTCATGGACGTAAATGGGAGGAAAAATGAATTATCTTGCACTTTTAAGTGGCGAAGCCGCTACAGCTGCATCAGCTGAAGGAACAGCTAAGGGTGGCGGAGTTTTAGGAATGGTTGGTATGATCGCCATCTATGGTGTTATCATCTTCGCCATGTGGTTTTTCTTTATGAGACCGCAGAAGAAAGAACAGAAGAGAGTTAAGGAAATGCTCAATGCGATGGCCGTTGGAGACTGCGTTCTCACGACCTCCGGTTTCTACGGAATTATTATTGATATTTCAGACGATACAGTTATCGTTGAGTTCGGTAATAACAGAAACTGTCGAATTCCTATGGATAAGAGCGCTATCAGTAAGGTAGAGAAGGCTGATCAGGGAAACGGAGCTGAGTGAATTTAAGATCTGAATTCTTTGGGACAGCTTCGGCTGTCCCATTTTTGCATAAAAAAAGTAAAAAAAGGAGTGTTTTTCAATGGTTCTGAACATTACTTGCATTCCCGGTGACGGAATCGGACCCGAGATTGTAGCACAGGCAAAAAAGGTTTTGGACAAGGTGGGCGAAAAATATGGTCATGAGATGAAATATACGGATATTCTCATGGGCGGAGCATCAATTGATGCATGCGGTGAACCTCTTACGGATGAAGCCATTGAGACCGCAAAGGCTGCTGATGCAGTTCTCATGGGCTCAATCGGCGGAAACACATCCACTTCTCCCTGGTATAAGCTTCCTCCAGAGAAGAGACCCGAGGCCGGCTTGTTAAAGATCAGAAAAGCACTTAATCTTTTCGCCAATTTAAGACCTGCTTACCTTTATCAGGAACTGGCTGCTGCGTGTCCATTAAAGGAAGAGATAAGTAAAGCCGGATTTGATATGCTTATCATGAGAGAACTCACCGGTGGTCTTTATTTTGGTGAGAGAAAGACTATAGAAGAAAACGGTGAGTTAAAGGCTGTCGACACTCTTACTTATTCCGAATCCGAGATCAGACGAATTGCCATCAAGGGATTCGAGATCGCACGTAAGCGCAGAAAAAAGGTTACCAGTGTTGACAAGGCTAATGTTCTTGATTCCTCCAGACTTTGGAGAAAAGTGGTGAATGAAGTTGCTTTGGATTATCCGGATGTTACTGTTGAGCATATGCTGGTTGATAACTGTGCAATGCAGCTTGTAAAGGATCCGGCACAGTTCGATGTCATTCTCACAGAGAATATGTTTGGAGATATTCTGTCAGATGAGGCCAGTATGGTAACAGGTTCCATCGGAATGCTGTCAAGTGCCAGCTTAAATGATTCCAAGTTCGGTCTCTATGAGCCCAGCCACGGATCTGCACCCGATATCGCAGGTCAGAACATCGCCAATCCCATTGCAACAATTCTCAGTGCTGCCATGATGCTCCGTTATTCATTTGATCTGGATAAAGAGGCAGATGCGATTGAGGGCGCTGTTCGTCAGGTGCTGAAGGATGGATATCGGACGATCGACATCTATTCAGAAGGGATGAATAAGGTTTCCTGCTCTGAGATGGGTGATCTTTTATGCGATAGAATATGATAATACTCAATGTGATCGCGAAATATTAGTTTCTTCACACGATTTCGCTACTAAGCTCGAGGCACTTTGCTCAGGGCAAAATCGCCCGGCTCAAACTCGCGACGCTCGCCTCATCAGGCGAGCTGCTCGAACAATATCGCCGGGACCGATTTTACGCAAGTGTCTCTCGCTAAGTGCTTCATCTACCGTTCCGAAACTAATGCTTTCGCGCTCGCATTTCGGGATATTTATAGTTTACAGATTAATAGATTAAGGATAAATAATAGGAGAATAAATCATGAGAAGTGATAATGTTAAAGCAGGCGTTGAGCATGCACCTCACAGAAGCTTGTTTAATGCACTCGGATTTACCGAGGAAGAAATGAAAAAGCCCATGATCGGTATCGTAAGCTCATATAATGAGATAGTACCCGGTCATATGAATCTTGATAAGATCGTAAATGCCGTAAAGCTTGGTGTAGCTGAGGCAGGCGGTGTTCCCGTGGTTTTCCCTGCAATTGCAGTCTGCGACGGTATAGCAATGGGTCATGTGGGAATGAAGTACTCACTGGTTACCAGGGACCTGATCGCCGATTCAACAGAGTGTATGGCTCTTGCACATCAGTTTGACGGACTGGTTATGGTTCCGAACTGTGATAAGAATGTTCCCGGCTTACTCATGGCTGCTGCCAGGATCAATGTTCCTACGGTATTTGTATCCGGCGGGCCTATGCTTGCAGGTCATGTAAAGGGTCAGAAGAGAAGTCTTTCTTCCATGTTTGAGGCTGTAGGTGCACATGCTGCAGGTACAATGACTGAGGAAGATGTATGTGAGTTTGAGCAGAAGGTATGTCCTACCTGTGGATCCTGCTCCGGAATGTACACTGCTAATTCCATGAACTGCTTAACAGAGGCTCTTGGTATGGGACTTCGCGGAAACGGAACGATCCCTGCCGTATATTCAGAGCGTATCAAACTGGCAAAGCATGCCGGAATGAAGGTCATGGAGATGCTGGAAAAGAATATCCGTCCCCGCGATATCATGACAAAGGAAGCCATTTTAAATGCTCTTACCGTCGATATGGCACTTGGATGCTCCACAAACTCAATGCTTCATCTTCCTGCTATAGCTCATGAAATCGGTTTTGACTTTGATATTGCATTTGCAAATCCTATCAGTGAAAAAACTCCTAACCTTTGCCATCTTGCACCTGCCGGTCCTACATATATGGAGGATCTGAATGAAGCAGGCGGTGTTTATGCGGTAATGAACGAACTGGCTGAGCTGGGACTTCTCAATCTTGACTGTATGACAGTAACAGGAAAGATTGTGGGTGAAAATATCAAGAATGCAAAGAACTTAAATCCTGAGGTTATCAGACCGCTTGACAATCCTTATTCAAAGACCGGCGGTCTTGCAGTGCTTAAGGGGAATCTTGCTCCCGACGGATCTGTAGTAAAGCGCAGCGCCGTTGTACCTGAAATGATGGTACATGAAGGGCCTGCAAGAGTATTTGACTCTGAAGAGGATGCTATTGCTGCCATCAAGGGCGGAAAGATCGTTGCGGGTGATGTTGTGGTCATTCGTTACGAAGGACCTAAGGGTGGTCCCGGTATGAGAGAGATGCTCAATCCTACCTCTGCAATTGCAGGTATGGGACTGGGTTCATCTGTTGCCCTCATCACAGACGGAAGATTCTCCGGTGCATCAAGGGGCGCATCCATCGGTCATGTTTCACCCGAAGCTGCAGTTGGCGGACCTATCGCACTGGTACAGGAGGGAGATATTATTTCCATCAATATCCCTGAGATGACCTTGAATGTAAAGGTATCGGATGAGGAACTGGCAAAGCGCAAGGCAGAGTGGAAGCCTGTGGATAAGGGCGAGGTTACAGGTTATCTTGCTCGTTATCGTGAGCTTGTTACCAGCGGAAACCGCGGAGCCGTACTCCAGCTTCCCAGGTAATTTTTGTGATTAATAAGAATTTGACTTAGTTACGGTATACCCACTGTGAGCAGTAGTTTATATTCACTGGCATCCGCTGCTAAGTTCGAATCACATTGCTCAAGGCAAAATCGCCCGGCTCAAACTCGCGACGCTCGCCTCATCAGGCGAGCTGCTCAGACATATTCGCCGGGAACGCGATTTTCCGCAATGTGCTTCTCACTAAGCGCTTCGCCTAGTTCATTCAAACTACTGCTCAACAGCGCGCATACCTTGAATGGAATACTTATAATAAAACTGACTATGTTGGTTAATCATTAATAATCAGGAGAATAGAAATGCAACTCAGCGGTTCAGAAATCGTAATCGAATGCCTCAAGGAACAGGGAGTAGACACAGTATTTGGCTATCCCGGAGGAACCATTCTCAACGTATATGATGCACTCTACAAACATCAGGATGAGATCCGACACATCCTCACCAGCCATGAGCAGGGGGCTGCCCATGCTGCAGACGGATATGCAAGAGCTACCGGAAAGGTAGGCGTATGCCTTGCTACATCGGGTCCCGGTGCCACCAATCTTGTTACCGGTATTGCTACAGCCTATATGGATTCCGTTCCTGTTGTGGCTATTACCGCAAATGTTAATCTGCCCGCCCTTGGAAAAGACTCATTCCAGGAGGTTGATATAGCGGGCGTGGTAATGCCCATCACAAAGCACAGCTTTATCGTTAAGAATATTAATGATCTTGCAAGCACACTCAGAAGGGCATTTAAGATCGCCACATCTGACAGGCCCGGTCCTGTTCTGGTTGATATTACAAAGGATGTAACGGCTGCTGTTACAGAATTTGAACCAAAGCCTGTTACCGGTGAGAGAGAGAGAATCACAAAGTATACAAAGAATGAATTGGAAGAGGTTGCGCAGATCCTCTGCAAGGCTCACAAACCCTATATCTATGTGGGCGGCGGAGCCATTATTTCAGAGGCATCGGAAGAAGTTGCTGAACTGGCAGAGCTTCTTGATTGCCCTGTTTGTGATACCTTGATGGGTAAGGGCGCATTTGATGGAAAGAATCCAAGATATACAGGAATGATCGGTATGCACGGAACCAAGACTTCAAACCTAGGTGTGTCAGAGTGCGACCTTCTCGTTGCGCTGGGCGCCAGATTCTCTGACCGTGTTATCGGAAATCCAAAGAGATTTGCAGAGAATGCAAAGATTGTTCACATCGATATAGATGCGGCAGAGGTTAATAAGAATATCAGAGTGGATGCGAGTCTTATAGGTGACCTTAAGGCTACTCTTTCTGAATTAAATAAGCTTATAACAAAGCAGAACCATTCCGAATGGATGGCAAGAATTGCTGAGTTTAAGGAGAAATATCCTCTTAAGTATGACGGAACAAAACTGGCATGTCCCTATGTTATCGAGATGCTGGATAAGGTTACTGAAGGCAAGGCGGTTATCACCACTGATGTAGGACAGCATCAGATGTGGGCTGCTCAATATTATTCATATACAAAACCTCGTACATTCCTTTCATCAGGCGGTTTGGGAACCATGGGATACGGCCTTGGTGCTTGTATCGGAGCTCAGGTTGGAAGACCGGATGATATAGTGGTAAATATTGCAGGTGACGGCTGCTTCAGAATGAATATGAATGAACTTGCAACCGCATCCAGATATAATATACCTATCGTGGAGATCGTTATCAACAACAGTGTTCTTGGAATGGTACGCCAGTGGCAGACACTTTTCTACGGAAAGAGATATTCACAGACTGTTTTAAACGATGCTGTTGATTATTGCAAGGTTGCAGAGGGACTTGGATGCGCGGCGTTTAAGATCACAAAACCCGAAGAGGTTGAGGATACGCTTAGGAAGGCTATTGCACTCAGAAAGCCTGTACTTATCGAGTGCGTTATCCCTGAGGATGATAAGGTATTTCCTATGGTACCCGCAGGCGCTCCCATCAGCGAGGTATTCGACGGAGATGACCTTGCAAAGAAGATGAACTCCTAAATCGCGTTAGGGATTTGAATAAATCTTACAAAAAAATGTATATTTATTCATTCGATTTGGGGTTTTTATTCTTGACGAAATCTTGATATAACTATATTCTATATCTTAAAGATTTCAACGCTTTAATGTCTTAAAGAATTGAATTAATGTCCGGAAGGACTAAAAATACGCAAGGAGGATATTTGAAAATGTCCAGAGTTTACAACTTTTCAGCAGGACCCGCAATGCTTCCCGAGGAAGTATTAAAGGAGGCTGCAGCCGAGATGCTCGATTACCAGGGCAGCGGTCAGTCCGTTATGGAGATGAGCCACAGATCAAAGGTTTATGATGCAATCATTAAGGATGCAGAGAAAGACCTTCGTGAGCTTATGAACATTCCCGATAACTACAAGGTTCTCTTTCTTCAGGGCGGAGCTTCTTTATTCTTTGCACAGGTTCCCATGAACCTTATGAAGAACAAGAAGGCAGGATACATCCTTACCGGCCAGTGGGCAAAGAAAGCTTATCAGGAAGCCAAAATTTATGGAGAGGCTGTAGAGCTTGCTTCATCAGCTGACAAGACATTCTCATATATCCCTGATTGTTCAGATCTTCCTATCACAGATGATATGGACTATGTTTATATCTGTGAGAACAATACAATCTATGGTACAAAGTACAAGACTCTTCCCGATACAAAGGGCAAGATCCTTGTATCAGATATTTCATCCTGCTTCCTTTCAGAGCCTATCGACGTAACCAAGTACGGTGTTGTATACGGTGGTGTACAGAAGAATGTTGGCCCTGCAGGATGTGTTATCGCCATCATCAGAGAAGACCTGATCACCGATGATGTACTTCCCGGAACTCCTACCATGATGAAGTGGAAGACTCAGGCTGATAATGATTCACTTTATAACACACCTCCCTGCTACACCATTTATATCTGCGGAAAGGTATTCAAGTGGCTCAAGAAAATGGGCGGCCTTGAGGCTATGAAGAAGCACAACGAGGAGAAGGCTAAGATCCTTTATGATTTCCTGGATCAGAGTAAGCTCTTTAAGGGAACCGTTGAGCCCGCTTCCCGTTCTCTTATGAACGTTCCTTTCGTAACCGGAAATGAAGAACTTGACGCTAAATTCGTTAAGGAGGCAACTGCTGCCGGATTCGTTAACCTTAAGGGTCACAGAACCGTTGGCGGTATGAGAGCAAGTATCTACAATGCTATGCCTATCGAAGGCGTTAAGAAGCTTGTTGAATTTATGGATAAGTTCGAGAAGGAGAATGCATAATGTATAAGATCAATTGCTTAAATCCTATCGCTCAGGTTGGCCTTTCCAATCTGACCAGCAATTATACAGTTACAGACAAGTTTGAGGAGGCAGAGGGTGTTCTTGTAAGAAGCGCTGCGATGCATGACCTTGAGCTTTCTGACAATCTTCTTGCAGTAGCAAGAGCAGGTGCCGGTGTTAACAATATCCCTCTTGATAAGTGCGCTGAGAAGGGTATCGTAGTATTTAATACTCCCGGTGCAAATGCAAACGGTGTTAAGGAACTTGTTCTTGCAGGTATGTTCCTTGCGGCAAGAGATATCGTAGGCGGTATCGAATGGTGTAAGGCAAATGCCGGAGACGAGAATATTGCAAAGACCGCAGAGAAAGAAAAGAAGAACTTTGCAGGTACCGAGATCTACGGCAAGAAGCTTGGTGTTATCGGACTTGGCGCAATCGGAGTTAAGGTTGCAAACGCTGCAATCAGCCTTGGCATGGAAGTATACGGATACGATCCTTACCTTTCCGTAAATGCTGCATGGAGCTTAAAGCGAGAAGTAAAGCATGTCGAGAAGGTAGAAGATATCTACGCAAACTGCGATTATATCACCATCCATGTACCTCTTCTTGATTCAACTAAGGGAATGATCAATCGTGAAGCCATCTCCATGATGAAGAAGGGCGTTGTTGTCATTAACTATGCTAGAGACCTTCTTGTAGAAGAAGGAGATATGCTGGAAGCATTAAAGAATGGTCAGGTAAAGCGCTATGTATCTGATTTCGCAAATCCCACCACTGCAGGAAAAGAAGGCGTAATCCTTACTCCTCATCTGGGAGCTTCCACAGAAGAGTCTGAAGATAACTGCGCAGTAATGGCTGTTCAAGAGATCATGGATTACCTTGAGAACGGAACCATCAAGAATTCCGTTAACTATCCCGCAATCGACCTTGGAGTATGTACCAAAGCAGGACGTGTCGCAGTATTCCATAAGAATATCGCAAATATGATTACCCAGTTTACTGCGGTATTCGGTAAGGCAGGCATCAATATCTCGGATATGGTTAATAAGTCCAAGGGTGAGTATGCTTGTACACTTCTTGATATCGAGAGTGCGCCTACCGAGGAAGTTGTTAAAGCGCTTACTGCTGTGGATGGTGTGTTCCGCGTACGTGTAATCAAATAAGTAAGAACAAAGAGTCGCTTGCGACTCTTTGTGCGCCGGTGCGCGCAAGCTTTAGCTTGCATAATTCATCTGCGCACCGGTCGCATCCATAGCGGAGCGTTTTTTGCTTCATAGGAAAATGCAGAGCAATTTCCTATGAAGTCAAAAAGACCACGGTGTCAAATAACCGTGGTCTATATTTATGTATAAAGATTACATGACGATTAACCCACCATCACTTAGTTAATTATCTGTAGAGCAGAGGTGGATTGGAGTCGTCGCCTTCGTTTAAGTCTTTGAG
>CACXGM010000141.1 GCA_902767075.1 uncultured Lachnospiraceae bacterium | reverse complement strand
GGTATGGGCTGTTTGTATTCTTCAGCGAACATTCCCCGTTCCGCCAGTTCTTCCTTTAGCAGTTCAAACTTTTCGTATAAGGCCCCCGCGCCCTCCTGTGTGATCCTGTTCGCATAGAGCTGGTATACCCCATCCCTGACAAAAACATCCACGTAGCCGTAGACCACCACCTGCATACCGTCTTCCATTTTGAACTTCAGCCCGCCCCTGTTGCCTGCAAACATAACGGCTTTTATACTGCCGGATGCATCCTTCAGTGTGAAATATATATGCCCTGAAGAATGATACTTGCAGTTACTTATCTCACCCTTTACGGATAAGCTTTTAAGCAGAAAATCCTGAGAAAACATGTTCTTGATATAATTATTCAATTGTCCGACGGTATAGATATTCTCAGGCATAAACAGGTCCCTTTAAAAACGGAAAGAAAGCAGTACCATAAGCGGCACTGCTTTACTCTATTCCTTTGGCTGTTTTGATCTTTGATAAAACCGCATTGACAAAGGACCCCGAATTCTCCTGGCCATAGGTCTTTGCGATTTCTATCGCCTCGTCCATGGCAACCCCTGTAGGTATCTCTTCGTCCATGATCATTTCGTAGGCTGCAAGTCTTAAAACTGCCAGTTCAACCTTTCCGATACGATCAAGATCCCATCCGGAGATGTTTTCACTTATGATGGCATCCAGCTCATCCTTGTGTGAAATGATCTTATCAAATTTATCTTTTACAAATGCACTGTCCTCTTCCTCGATAGTGCCGTAATCTTCATCTTCGCAGAAGAATCTGACCTGTTCCGGCATCTCCTCGGGAGAGTTAAACTCCACGCGGAACAGAAGCCTGAATACTCTGTCCCGCAGTTCATGTCGATTCATCATAAATAATTAAACCTCTACATCGATGACTCTAACATTTACGCTCTTTACGGTCATCCCGGTCATATTTTCAACGGAAGTCTTGATCTTTTTCTGAACCTGCTGTGAAATATCGGGAATTGAGTAACCGTTCATAATGGTAATGGAAAGAGAAATCTTAACGATATTCTCTTTGATATCAACCTTAACTCCCTTTGTCTTGTCATGTACTCCGACACGGCTCATGATCTCGCTGGTGTAGGTATTTCCCACATTGCTGACTCCGTCGGTCTCCCCTGCAGCCAGTGCGGCGATCATTGCAACAACATCATCGGCAATAAGGATCTCTCCCTTTGAAGGATCTCCGCCAAGCTTTGTGGTGGTCTTCTCCTGAGACTTAACCTTGCTAATAAGTGTCTTTGATGCCATAATATCTCCTTTCGTCACGCTTAAGCTTACGCAGGCGTGAACAGATCTGTAACTGTCATTCAAAAATCAATCTTAAGTATACCATAAAAGGGCTTAAATGTGAAACACTTTAATTTCTGCTGAATTCCGTTAGAATAAGCCCCTTGTTGCGCTCCTGGGTCATGCCGATACTCCATGGATTGATAAAGAGAAGCAGAGGATTACCCTTCATGTCCTTTACCTTCTTCATATCGGAGGTACCGGTAAGCTTACCGATATCAAACTCCTGATAGTTCTCGATCCACCTGATATGCTCATAGGGAAGGTTTTCCAGCTTTATTTCAACATTGTATTCATTTTCCAGTCTGTATTTCAAAACATCAAACTGAAGTACACCAACGACGCCCACTATGATCTCTTCAAGACCCGTGTTGAACTCCTGGAATATCTGGATCGCACCTTCCTGGGCGATCTGTTCGATTCCTTTAACAAACTGTTTTCTCTTCATGGTATCCATCTGACGCACTCTGGCAAAATGCTCAGGTGCAAATGTGGGAATACCCTCATATTTAAAGTTCAGTTTGGGTGCACAGAGCGTATCGCCTATGCTGAAAATACCGGGATCGAATATACCGATGATATCTCCCGCGTAAGCCTCCGTGAGGATCTTTCTGTCATCCGCCATGATCTGCTGAGGCTGTGAGAGACGCATCACCTTATTTCCCTGTACATGACGTACTTCAGCGCTGGCATCATATCTGCCCGAACAAACTCTTATAAAGGCAATCCTGTCTCTGTGAGCCTTGTTCATATTTGCCTGGATCTTGAAAACAAAGGCACTGAAATCTTCCTTTATGGGGTCGATCTCGCCGCAATCCGCATTTCTGGGAAGAGGGGTTGTGGCCATCTCCAGGAAATGCTTCAAAAATATCTCTACACCGAAGTTAGTGAGTGCGGAACCAAAACATACGGGTGTCAGGTCGCCCTTTCTCACCACGTCCAGATCGAAGTCCGCTCCGGCTCCATCCAGGAGCTCCAGCTCCTCCAAAAGCTTGTCGGCAGCCTCATCACCGATGGTGCTGCGAAGAAGAGCCTCGTCTTCCACAGGAACTTCCGTAGCAGTGCCTTCCTTTGTTCCCTTCTCAGTATCGGCATAACAGATAACACATTTTTTGTTTCTGTCATAGACACCTTTAAATCCCTTGCCGGACCCAATGGGCCAGTTTACGGGGCAGGTGGCGATACCCAGCTCCTTTTCTATATCATCCAGGAGTTCAAAGGTATCCATTGCGTCGCGGTCCATCTTATTGATAAAGGTAAAGATGGGAATATGACGCATGACGCAGACCTTGAACAGTTTTCTGGTCTGTGCCTCTACACCTTTTGATGCATCGATGACCATGACGGCGGAGTCCGCT
>CACXGM010000140.1 GCA_902767075.1 uncultured Lachnospiraceae bacterium | reverse complement strand
TTCTTTTGTTACGATTTCTCCTGATTCCAAGGAGATTACTTCCTACATTTTATGCGAAAAAAAGGACAATGTGATCACGATCATGTTTCTCAGGAACTATTCCGGAAATGCTGCGGAGCTGATGGTATTATTTGCGGCTCTGGCACAAAGGGGCAGCAGCGATGAGTATGCGGATTGCGAGATCTGTTTTGTTACCCAGAATGATGGCATCACGGAATTGATGAAAAAACTGGTGGGTGAGATAGAGCCCGGCAGCAAGTTCATTTATGCGATAAAGTAGAGGAGGGATAGGACAAATGGAAACAAAAAGAACCTTTACCGAAGAAGAGAGACAGAGGATGGGTTGGGCATCCGAGCAGGAAAAGAAAACCGCTGTAACACAAAAAGTAGATTCCTTCCTGAGAGAGGATTCCGAGCAGATAAAAGAGGAAAAGAGAATCATAGGGGAGAGATCCAGGTGGGCTCTTCACTTTGGCTTGGCTATAAAGCCGAAGGAGGTTGCCGAGGAATCTGTTGACTTAGCATACACCAAAGTATTCAAGGATAAAAGTCTGAGTAAATCTCAGAAAACAAAACGGGCAGCTTCCTACAATGAAAAAGAGCGCAGACAGAATCTGGTCAATGCCGAGATGTTCCAGTATCATACCATAAGAGACAGAGCTGTGCATATGATAGCTGAGGAGACTACCGATTCCGAGACAAAACAGGAGTTTCTCGATAAACATGATGCCACAAAATCAAAATACTCCGAAGCTACCAGAGATGTAGCGGTATATGCATATTTAAGCCAGCAGAAAAGTCTGGGTGATATGGCAAAGAAATTCTATAAATCAGCTGCTTCCACTGAGACGGAGGACTCAGCACCGGAGCTTTTGATCAGGGAGATGGAAAAGCTGGATCTGTCCGAGTTTGAGTATAGTACAGACAGTGAGTTCGCCACAGGCCTTTCCTTGAAAATGGCAAAGATCAGAGCATTTTCCCATGTTGAGGATTATTTAAGACAGGTAAAGCTTGGAAGAATCCGGATAACAGGGGCACCTGTGGATCTCACCGCGCTTGCCGCAAAGGCAGAGGTGCTGAAGTCGATAAAGACCGATTATGAAAGCAGGATGAAGATGATGGAGTCGCCCTACTACGTCATGCTGGCAAAAAAAGATCTGGATGGTCTTTCCGACGATGAATTGAACGATCTGGTGACGGATGTCAAAAATGAGGAGTTGAAAGCGTATGTTGCTGCATACAAGAAGAACAAGGCAAACAAACTCTTCGAAAAGGGAGAAAAGATCGTAGCAAAAGAAGAAAAGATCAGAAAAACATTAGAAAAACAGAACCAAAAAGTGGATGGTGAGACAGATGCCTTAAACGATCAGTTAAAAGCATTAGCTAAGGAAAAGGATTTTAAATTTGAAACCGGTCACAAAAGAGCCGGGATCATGGCCATGTATTATTATGAGAAATACGGAGTGGATGGTGATGCCGATGTAAAGATGATTATAGATAAATATACTCCTATTCTGCAGGATAAGAAGCTTTCATCCTCGCAGAAAAAGAAGATCAGTCAGATGGTGGATGATCTTAAAGAGACCGCCACTATGTTTGATCATCTGAAAGCGCAGAGCGCATCGGAAGTGAAGAATGCAAAGGGTGGGGCTATGCCTTCCATGGCTTTATTTGTGGATCAGGGCTATAGAACCCTGGCATTTCAGAGCCCTGCCTTCAGAAAACTTACGGAAAGACTTCAGGCTGAGAGGGACGAGCGAGCCCGCAGCAGATATTTCAACTATTGTGACACAAGATTGCGTAATGTCCTCTTGAAAATAGACGGGGCAAAAACAAAGTCTGGCCTTCAGCTAAACAGAAACAACAGTAAAGACAGCATCACCGCCCAGGAAGTTTACAATAATGATATAGAGATAATCCGTTATAAAAAAGAAAAGGGAGTTGAACTTTCTGAAGAAGAAAAAGCGCTTCTGGGAGGAACGGCAGATATTAACGAGGAAGCTGTCGCTCAAAAGAAACAGGATCTTGCTGCAACGGTTTCTGCCAAACTCAGGGTGGTGTCGGATGATTTCTTAAATACGGACAAACCTTTTATAGATATCGAAAGAGACTGGATGGTCCTGACAGAGGCGAGGATGAGAGAATACAATACCGAAAACGGGGTCTACAGGAAAGATATCGGCGGTATTGACAGAATGGAACATCACAAGAAGTTTAAAAAGGGCGGAGCCGAAATGCAAAAGGCTGCCGAGGAGGATGTTGATAACCTTGTCTATAGTTTTCTCACGGATAAAGAATTTTCCATGCCGGACATGCAGGTGGAAGAGCCGCTGTTGACGGCGCTTAAGGGTTATATGATGTTCATGATGATAGGCGAAAATGCCATCATGAAAAAGACCAAAGAAAAGGAATTGGCCAGAAGTAAGGCTGATGTACTGAGTAAATTAGTGCCGAAGGATGCACCTGATACGGATCCTAACAAGGTTGAACTCAAAGCATTGAGAGAACTAGCGGACAAACTAAAGACCGAGGAAACCAGGATATCTGCCTTTTCATTCAGGTTCAGGACATCTGTTCCCATCTCCCTGACATATCTTCCGAATGTGTTAAAGCTTCAGGCCTTTGCGGACGCAAGGCAGGCCATTGGGCAGGATGAGGATGGAGTTTACAAGGTTCAGCTTTTAAAAACTCTTGATGAAAAAGAGGCTGCTCTCAAAGCGGAGTTGGAAGAAAACAAGATAAGCGCTTATAAGACCACAGCTAACGGTGTTCCTATTGAGATCACGGAAAATCAGAAGGATGTGCTGAAAAAACTCTCCGTTGTCTTTGACGCCTTTACCGATCTTCGAAGGAGAAAATCCGAAGCACAAGATGAAGGGGAAGGAAAAGAAGACAAAGAGATCGGGGATGAAGCTCAGGCACAGTTGGAACAGGCTATGCAGATCGTAATGGATTACAATAAACTGGATGAGGCGTAAATAATGAAGGCAGAAACAATCATCAGACACAATCACCCCGCAGGAGATTTCAACGAAGCATTTCCCATAGGAAACGGTCGTATCGGAGGAATGATTTACGGCGGTATTCAAAAGGATATCATAGGGTTAAATGAAGATTCCATTTGGTCCGGAGGCCTTCGCCACAGGGTTAATCCCGATGCGGTGGAAGGACTTAAGGAAGTAAGACAGCTTCTCATGGAGGGAAATATCCCGGAGGCTGAAAAAATAGTCTTCCAAAAGATGCAGGGAGTGAACCAGAACAGCAGGCACTACATGCCCCTGGGAGATCTCATTATCGATTTTTGTATGGGAGATGAGACCGCCGGAAATTTCGGAAAGTTCGGAGGAGATACCAAGGAGGAAAGGACTGCATCCGCATCTTGCTACGAGAGGATCCTTGACATCTCTGAGGCAGTATGCTCGGTTTCCTATGAGTTTGATGGGGTGACCTATAAGCGGGAATACTTTGTCAGTGCCCCCGCGAATGCTCTGGTGGTACATATCAGTGCTTCAAAGCCCGGAAAGGTAAGCTTTAAAGCAGAGATAGACGGAAGGGATGATTATTATGATGACAATCGTCCAATATCAGAAAACGAGATTTTGTTTAACGGCGGCTGCGGAGGCGAAAACGGAATATCCTTTGCGGCTGTATTGACGGGAGATTGCAGGGGAGGAAAGATCAGGTGCCTCGGTAAAAGCATCAGTGTTTCGGAGGCGGATGAGGCCACCCTTATCCTAACCGCAAGAACAAGCTTTTATGAGTATAATCTTAAGGGCAAAGGCGGAGAACTGAGAACTGAAGCGGAGGTTATTGAGGCAAAAAAAGACGGCGGGAAAGCATACGAAAACAAAGCCCGGGCAGATGCAAAAAAGGCTTTGGCAGCAGGCTTTGAAAGCCTGAAAGCAGAGCATATTTCGGATTATAAGAAGTATTTTGACAGAGTGGTTTTTGAGCTGGAAGATAACAGTAACGGAAATAGTGTCCTCTCCACGGATGAGAGGATCAAAAGGCTCGGGACGGAGGAATCCGCCGAAGATAATAAGCTGATGGAGCTGTATTTTAATTTCGGCAGATATCTGATGATATCGGGAAGCCGCCCGGGAACACAGCCCCTTAATCTGCAGGGTATCTGGAATAAGGATATGTGGCCTGCCTGGGGCAGCAAATTCACCGTAAACATCAATACGGAAATGAACTATTGGCCCGCGGAGAGCTGCAATCTGTCCGAGTGTCATGAGCCTCTTTTCGATCTTTTGGACAGAGTGGCCCGGAACGGACATATCACGGCCAAGGAAATGTATGATGTGGACAAGGGATTTGTCTGTCATCACAATACCGACATCTGGGGGGATACCGCGCCCCAGGATATGTGGATGCCTGCCACAATCTGGCCCATGAGCGGTGCCTGGCTTGCGATCCATGCATTTGAGCATTATGAATACACGCAGGATATTGACTTCCTCAGGGAAAAATATGAGATCCTTAAGGGTGCTGCGGAATTCTTTACAGAGTTTTTGATCGAAGATCCGGAAGGGAGACTGGTAACCTGTCCTTCCGTCTCACCGGAGAATACCTACGAAACCGAAAAAGGGTTCAGAGGGTGCCTTTGCATGGGGCCTTCCATGGACTCTCAGATCATTACCGTTCTTTTTAATGATGTGATCAAAGCAGCTCAGATCCTCGGAAAAGATGGGGAATTTACGGAGAAGCTAAGGAGCATCCTTAAGAGATTGCCGGCGCCCGAGATCGGAAAGTACGGACAGATAAAGGAGTGGGCGGTGGATTATGACGAGGTTGAGATAGGACACAGACATATTTCCCATCTCTTCGCACTGTATCCCGCAGATCTCATTACTCCGGAAAAGGACGAAAAAATGGCAAAAGCGGCCAGGGCAACATTGGAGAGGAGACTATCCCACGGCGGAGGCCACACCGGATGGAGCAGAGCCTGGATCACCAATATGTGGGCGAGACTCTACGACGGGGAGAAGGTATACGAGAACCTGAAAAAGCTGCTGGGTAATTCAACCAACCCTAATATGTTCGACAACCATCCGCCTTTTCAGATCGACGGAAACTTCGGAGGGACTGCGGCCATGGCGGAGGCACTTTTGCAGTGTAAGGACGGAGTGATATATCTGCTCCCTGCGCTTCCTCCCGAGTGGAAGAAAGGATCCGTCAAGGGGCTTCGCGCAAAGGGCGGAGTCACTGTAGATATCAGCTGGGAGGACGGCTTGATAAAGAGCGCTGAGCTGACTTCCGATTCGGAAATGGAACTTTTTGTCTGCGCGAACGGAAAAACCATCGGTTATTCTGTGAAACCGGGGGAAACTATCAGTCTTTAGTATATGTCAAAGTATGGATAAAAACGGAAAACTTTGATATAATAAATATTTACAATGAATACTACTTGAAGGGAGTTATGAAAAAATGTTAAAGCAGGTTTCGATCTATGCTGAGAATACCAAGGGAAAGATGCTTGAGATCACAAGTATCCTTGCTAAGGAGAACATTAATATATTAGGATCCGTAACCAATGATTCCGCTGAGTACGGTATCGTCAGAATGGTGGTAAGCGATCCCACTAAGGCTTGCGATGTTCTGAAGGCAGCAGGGATCATTTGCAAACTCACCGATGTTATCGGAGTCGAGGTAAAGGACGAGGTCGGAAACTTAAATCGTCTCCTTGAAGCTTTAAACGACTCCAACATAAACGTGAATTATCTCTATCTTTCCTACAACCGCGAGTCCGGATGCCCCATTATGGTGATGCACACCGGCGATGCAAAGGAAGTTGAGAACAGCTTAAAGAGCAAGGGATTTTCCCTCTGCTAGACGGTAAATCTTAATTGCAGGGAAGGTATCGGATGAATTCTAAGATTAATCTTGCGGGTGAATGGGAATTTTGTCTTGATAGCGAAAAGAAGGGAATCGGGGAGCACTTTGAAAACGCCGGATATGGTGATACCATTATGCTTCCCGGCTCTGTTTCTTTTGCAAAAAAAGGCAAGGCTAACAGATCAAGAGAGACAGGTTTTCTGACAGATGTATACAGATTTGAGGGGTATGCCTGGTACAGAAAGACCATCAGGCTTCCTTTTGGCTCGGAATCGGAACTCAAAGGGAAGCATTTTTTTCTCACTCTGGAAAGAAGCCGTATCACCACAGTGTGGGTGGACGGAAAACTTGTGGGGAGCAGGAACAGCTTCATAGCAAAGCAGATTTATGACCTCACCGGATTCATCACAGGGTTAAGTCCCGCCATCACTGTTATGGTGTCGAATGTGGACTACATTGCTCCGGGAGGTCATATGACCAGTCCCGACACCCAGACTAACTGGAACGGGATCCTGGGGGAGATATCACTTGAGATTTCCGAGACGGCGCGGATAGAGCATGCGGAAGTCAGGAGTGAACTTGATAAAAAGGCCGCTGTGATCAATACCTCCCTGGAGGCCTTTGAAGAAGCGGATATAAAGGTTGAGGCCGTAACGGATCTGTGCATCCTGAAAAAGGAATATCTTAAAGAGGATGCGGATATATCGGCCTGGGAGGAGCGGGCAACCAAAGAACAGCCTGCCGAAACTGATCCTGAGCTTCTTGAAAGCTATCTTGATATTAAAAAGGATGCCGTCTGCCCGGTAAACTTTGATACTACACTTGAAGCGGGCGTGACAGCTGCTCAGCTGAAGATAGTATTTCCGGAAGATGCAAAGCTTTGGGATGAGGAGGAGCCGTATCTTTACAGGATAACACTTTACCTGAAGGACAGCTCCGGTGAAGTCCTCTCCAAAAAGGTGCTTTGG
>CACXGM010000139.1 GCA_902767075.1 uncultured Lachnospiraceae bacterium | reverse complement strand
GGACTGTAAAAACCTATCAGCCGGATCTGATCCTGCTCGACCTGATGCTTCCCGGAATTGACGGCTATCAGGTCTGCCGTGAAGTCCGCGCCTCTTCGGACACACCCATCATCATGCTCTCCGCAAAGGGAGAAGTCTTTGACAAAGTACTGGGCCTGGAACTTGGTGCGGACGATTACATCGAAAAGCCCTTTGAATCAAAGGAAATGGTGGCACGCGTAAAAGCGGTCCTCAGAAGATACCGCAAGGTTGAAGCCGCTCCCGCTCCTCACGGTGATGAAGAGTGTGTTACTTATCCCGACCTCATCGTCAACAAGACAAACTACTCCGTCACCTATATGGGCAAGAATATCGAAATGCCTCCAAAGGAACTGGAGCTTCTGTATCATCTGGCTTCCAACCCCAACAGAGTTTATACCAGAGAGCAGCTCTTAGACAGTATCTGGAGCTACGATTATATCGGCGATACCAGAACCGTCGACGTACATATCAAGAGACTCCGTGAAAAGATAAACGATCATGAAAAGTGGAAGATTACCACTATCTGGGGCAAGGGCTACAAGTTCGAGACTACCGTATGAAAAAGACTCTATATCTGAAATTTCTACTTGCATATCTGATCTTTGGTGTATTCGGCTTTATCATAGTGACGGTGTTTGTCCCTTCCATGACGGAACAGACACTCACTAAGGATAAAGCCACTACGCTTTACTCCGAGGCCACACTCATAGCTAACACCTATGCAGGCGGCCTCTATTCGAGCAACACATCTTTGGAGACGGTAAAGCTCCAGATCGATGCGCTTTCCGTATATCTTAATTCAGAGATCAGGATCATCAACCCTTCAGGTCGTATTGTTCTGGATTCAAACCTTCCCTTAAACGTGGAGGAAGCAACCTATATCGAGGGCTTCGACCCCACCATTATCAGCGGTTCCTATTATGTGGTGGACGGATTTTTTCACTCCTTCGATCATGATGTTTTGACGGTGATAGCACCTATCATTTCAGACTATATCATCAAGGGATATGTCACCATTCACGCCCCCATTTCCGACATCATCACCACATCAAATACCATTTTGAATATCTGCTATATTACCCTGGCAATACTGTTTCTGTTGTCCTTTATAATACTGATCTTCTTTACACAGCTAATCTACCGTCCCCTTAGCAAGATCACCTTTGCCGCAGAACAGTACGCTCAGGGAAATTATCACTATGAGATCTCTTTGGACAGCAATGATGAGATGGGATATCTCGCCGCAAGCTTAAACTATATGGCAAACACCATCGCCGGTCAGGAGGATGACCAGAAAAAATTCGTGGCAAACGTATCTCACGATTTCCGTTCGCCACTTACCTCCATAAGAGGCTTCCTGGAGGCAATGATCGACGGCACGATCCCTCCGGAAATGCATGAAAAGTATCTGAACACCGTGCTCAATGAAACCGACCGCCTTACAAAGCTGACAAACAGTCTGCTCACTCTGAACAATCTAAACACCAGCGGTATGATACTGGATCTGTCTAATTTCGATATCAATCAGGTCATTCGCGATACCGCCGCTTCTTTTGAAGGCTCTTGTCGAAGCAAAGATATTGCCATTGCGCTCTCTCTTACCGGCGAAGAAATGCTTGTCAGAGCCGACTGCGAGCGTATCAAACAGGTACTTTATAATCTGATCGACAATGCGATCAAGTTCAGCCATCATGATTCCGTCATCAAGATAGAAACCACTCTCAAAAAAAATAAGCTCTTTGTCTCCGTCAAGGATACCGGTATCGGCATCCCCAAAGATGACATCAAGCTTATCTGGAACAGGTTTTATAAATCCGACTCCTCCCGCGGCAAGGACAAGCGCGGCACCGGCCTCGGTCTCTCCATCGTAAAGGAAATTATCAACGCTCACAGTGAAAATATCAATGTTATCAGCACTGAGGGTGAAGGTACTGAGTTTATCTTTTCCCTCGCCATTGTTGAAGACGAGGACATCTGAACACTATCCTTTTTGTGCTATTACTTTTTTATCATCCCTTGAATAGAGCAGTTTTAGAATGATCGGGGTACTGATACTCGATACGATTATAAGCAGGATAACTGCGGTAAAGTATACGGGTTCCACCATTCCCACGGCGAGACCTTTCTGGGTCACGATAAGAGCAACTTCTCCTCTTGTCATCATGCCGACACCGATCTTAAGTGAATCCCCCCAACTGTGTTTGAGCACCTTTGACATAAGGCCGCAGCCTATTATCTTTGTAAGAAGAGCTACAAGCACAAATCCGATACTGAAGAATATGATCTGTGCATTTACATGACTTATGTCTGTCTTAAGGCCTATACTTGCGAAAAATACGGGTCCAAAGAGCATGTAGGAGTTGGTCTCAACCTTGTCATCAATATAGTCATGATCCTTAATGGAGCAGAGAATTATTCCGGCTACATATGCTCCGGTGATGTCAGCTATACCAAAGAATTTCTCTGCACAATATGCAAACACAAAGCAGAGTGCCAGTCCTAAAATCGGAATTCTGTGGGTTCTGGGCCACTTGAAATCCACCAGTTTGAAAAGCTTATATATACCAAATCCAAGCCCGATAGCGATCACGAAGAACAGAACTGTCGATAAAACAACTTTTCCCGGATTGGAATCGGGATTTTTAAATCCTATAACAAATGTAAGAACGATGATACCGATAACATCATCGATTATGGCAGCACTGAGTATTGTGGTTCCGATCTCGCCCTGAAGCTTACCCATTTCCTTGAGAGACTGTACCGTGATACTTACACTGGTAGCTGTCATTATCACACCGATAAATACTGCTGAGAAAAACTTCTCACTGCCGATCGACGCTGGACCGTAAAATGCCATGTATAGAAGCGTTCCTCCGATAAGAGGGGTAAATACTCCGGCACAGGCAATGGCAAGAGCCTTAGGTCCTGTTTTCAAAAGATCTTTGAGATTGGTCTCCAGTCCTGCAGAGAACATCAACAGGATAACACCTATCTCTGCCATCTGAGTAATAAAATC
>CACXGM010000138.1 GCA_902767075.1 uncultured Lachnospiraceae bacterium | reverse complement strand
CATGTATTCTACATACGGACTCAAAAGACGCCATGCTTCTTTTGTATCCTGACCGCATTGAATGAAATTAGCGGGATCAAAAATCGCCTTTATCTCGGGGAAATTCTCCTGTATTTCAAGGCATCTGGAGGCAATGTCTCCGTAGATCCCTTTTTCATTTTCATGACAGAGGATAATTCCCGTTCCCTTCGCCGCGTCTATGAATTTCCGCAATCTTTCGGCTACATCATCGAACCTGCCCTCGGAGCCATAGAAACTAAAGAGTCTGATATGCTTTGTTCCGAGCACATCACAGAGTTCAATTCCGTGCTTGAAGGAATCAAGGTGTTTACCAAAATCGTCATCGATTCCGATCTTTCCAAAGGGTGAGCCCAGGGACCATACATTCAGCCCGGCATTATCCAGCTTGTCCTTTACTTCACGTGCTTTGGCTACTGAAATATCTGCTATGTTCTCACCATCGACGCCTCTTATTTCCAGAAAATCAATTCCGTTTTCTTTCATAACATTTATCTGTTCGTCGATGTAGGGTGATGCTTCATCCGCAAAAGCGGCAAGTTTGTATTTCATGCTTTTTCCTCTTATAAACAATCTCAAACTGTAAATTTCTCAAACTGAAAAACGTAGGGATCTTTTGTAACCTATCTTTTAAAGTATATTAGCATGAAAAAATTTGCATTAGAATTGCAAAATTTGTCAAATATATTGCAAATTCGCGCACAATCTGTTTATACTGAAAATGCCCCCTGAACCAGTCAACGCGGGTCAAAAGGAGATTTGCATGGATTTTTTTTATGAGCACGAGGCCGATGGAATTTATACAAGGCATGTTCGTGAGGAAAAAGCTGACGGCAGTGGATATACGATGCACATCCACGACAGGTGCGAGATATATTATTTTATAGAAGGTGAGGCGGACTATCTGGTGGAGGGCTCTGTTTATCACATGAAAAGAGGCAGCCTGCTCACCATGCGTCCCGGGGAAGTCCATAGGGCAAAGCTGTTGTCAAACGGGATCTATGAGAGGGTGGCGATCAATTTTCCCGTAAGTCTTTTTGATACGATCGATCCCGAAAGACGGCTCATGCGTTTATACACGGACAGGCCTTTGGGAAAATTCAATCTGTATGAGATGCCCGAATATGAAAATCTTTTGGTTTCTGCCTGCAGCGAGAGCAGGGATGATTATGACAGAAGGATCACTCTTTTAAGGGCCATTATGGATATACTGATGGGGCTTAACGATATCTTCACAGAAAGAATTAACGGTAAGGAACCTCAGAAAAACAAGAACAGCACCGTCTCTCAAAGCATTCTCACATATGTAAACGGGCATATTTTTAATGAGCTTTCGGTCCCGGCTCTTTCGGAGAAATTTTACCTCAGTAAGTCACAGATCGGGAGGATATTTAAGCAGGCAACCGGTGCTTCTCCCTGGGAGTATATATCCGCAAAGAGGCTCGTGGCTGCAAGAAAGATGATAGAGGAAGGTATGTCTGCAAAGGAGACCTGCGTGAAATGCGGTTTTGGGGAGTATTCTTCATTCTATAGGGCTTATGTAAAAAGATATGGTGAGAGCCCCACATTATCAAGGAATAATAATGTGAAGTGAGCAGAAGTCCGGTGTGATATAATGAATAACGGATACCGGATTTTGCGATCATTGGTGGGTTGGCGATTATTGGTAAAATGCCGATTGTTGAAAAATTGGCGGATTTTGAAATAAAGGTGCGGAAAAAATCATGGACCGTCACCGAAAAACGGTGGATATTAATATGCAGTTTTCAAGAACAAGATTATTATATGGTGAAGAAGCGATGGGAAGGCTTAGGTCTTCCCGAGTTGCTGTGTTTGGAATAGGCGGAGTCGGCGGATATGTGGTAGAGGCTCTGGTGCGAAGCGGGATAGGCGCTCTGGATATAATTGATGACGACAAGGTTTGTCTTTCAAATATCAATCGTCAGATCATCGCCACGAGAAAGACGGTAGGTCAGTATAAGGTGGATGTGGCGAAGGAAAGGATTCATGATATAAACCCGGACTGTGAGGTCAGAACTTATAAAACTTTTTTCCTGCCGGAGACACAGGATCAATTTGATTTTATAGAATATGATTATGTGGTGGATGCCATTGACACCGTTACCGGGAAACTGGCGATCATAGAAAAAGCTAAAGAGGCAGGAGTGCCCGTAATATCTTCAATGGGCGCAGGAAACAAGCTGAATCCTTCGCTGTTTGAGGTGGCGGATATTTATGACACTTCGGTCTGCCCCTTGGCAAAGGTAATGAGACATGAATGTAAAAAAAGAGGGATTGATTCTCTGAAGGTCGTTTATTCAAAGGAAAAACCGATCACACCTTTGCAGGGAAACGAAGGCAACAGCCCCGAAGATACTCCTGCCCCAAACGAGGGAAATCATGCAAAAAGAAGGGCAACTCCGGGATCCACAGCTTTCGTTCCTTCAGTTGTAGGCCTCATCATAGCGGGAGAAGT
>CACXGM010000137.1 GCA_902767075.1 uncultured Lachnospiraceae bacterium | reverse complement strand
TGTCGGGAAGAACAGAACGTCCCTTATAGCTGCGCTGTCGGTGAGGAGCATGCAGAGACGGTCGATGCCGTAGCCGATTCCGCCTGTGGGAGGCATACCGACCTCCAGTGCGTTCAGGAAGTCCTCGTCGGTGTGCTCAGCCTCTTCGTCGCCTGCTGCCGCGTTGGCATCCTGAGCGGCGAAGCGCTCTCTCTGGTCGATGGGATCGTTCAGCTCCGAGTATGCGTTGCACATCTCCCATCCGTTGATGAAGAGCTCGAATCTCTCTACCTTTGAAGGATCAGAGGGCTTCTTTTTGGTAAGGGGTGAGATGTCGATGGGGTGATCCATGATAAATGTGGGCTGGATCAGCTTCTCCTCACAATACTCTTCAAAGAAGAGATTCAGGATATCGCCCTTTTTGTGGCGCTCTTCAAACTCGATACCCCTTTCCTTTGCAAGAGCCTTTGCTGCCGCATCATCGGGTACCTGTGCGGGATCGTCGAAATCGATGCCTGCGTACTTTTTCACAGCCTCGGTCATGGTCAGTCTCTCGAAGGGCTTGCCCAGATCGATCTCAGTTCCCTGGTATGTGATGGTGGTGGTTCCGCACACTTCCTGTGCCAGGTGCTTGAACATACTCTCGGTGAGTTCCATCATTCCGTTGTAATCGGTATATGCCTGATAGAGCTCCATCAGTGTGAACTCAGGGTTATGTCTGGTGTCCACACCTTCGTTTCTGTATACGCGGCCGATCTCGAATACTCTCTCAAGACCGCCTACGATGAGTCTCTTTAAGTAAAGTTCAAGGGAAATACGAAGCTTTACATCCTCATCCAGTGAGTTGTAATGTGTCTCGAAGGGTCTGGCTGCTGCTCCGCCTGCGTTGTGTACCAGGGTGGGAGTCTCCACCTCCATGAAGTCACGGTCTGCTAAGAAGTTTCTGATCTCGCGGATGATCTTTGAACGCTTCACGAATACTTCCTTGCTCTCGGGATTCATGATGAGGTCTACGTATCTCTGACGATATCTGGTATCGGTATCGGTGAGTCCGTGGAACTTCTCGGGAAGGATCTGCAGGCTCTTGGTGAGGAGTGTGATCTCAGATGCATGTACGGAGATCTCTCCTGTCATAGTCCTAAAGACATATCCCTTTATACCATATATGTCACCAATGTCACTTTTCTTAAAATCAGCGTAAGCTTCTTCTCCCACGCTGTCCTTTGACACATATGCCTGTATATCGCCCTTGAGGTCACGGATATTGCAAAATGATGCCTTGCCCATTACGCGCTTGAACATCTGGCGTCCTGCGATGCTGACATTGATGGGATGTGCATCCATGATCTCACGGCGCTCGTTGTAGTCGGCCTTTTTAGCCTCACGGGCTGCCTGTTCGTCAAGGCCCTCCACATTCACTTCCGGTCTGTCACCCAGCAGCTCTTTTTCCAGCTTCTCATACTCCGCCTTCGCACGGTCGGTGTGGTAAGTCTGGTCATACTTTGTGATGACAAAGGGATCCTTTCCTGCCTCCTGTAAAGCGGCAAGCTTTTCACGGCGCACCTTTAAAAGCTGGTTTATATCCTGGGGCTGCTGATTGTTCTGCTGATTATTCTGATCTGACACAATGATACCTCTTAAAAATTATTTTCCGTCGGGTGTTCTCTCGATTCCGAGAATCTTGTAGCTGCGTGTTCCCGCAAGAGTCTCAACGTCTACTGCATCACCGACCTTGTGTCCGATGAGTGCGCGTCCCACGGGGCTCTCGTTTGAGATCTTTCTCTGAAGGCTGTTTGCCTCGGTGGATCCGACGATCTTGAAGGTAAGCTCCTCCGATACCTCAAGGTCGATGAGCTTTACGGTACATCCAACATTTATCTTGTCAAGGTCTACCTCATCCTCTACAACTACTTCCGCATTCTTTAAGATCTTTTCCAGCTCTTCGATACGAGCTTCGATATCGCGCTGCTCGTCCTTTGCTGCATCGTATTCTGCGTTCTCGGAGAGGTCGCCCTGCTCGCGTGCTTCCTTGATCTTCTGAGCCACTTCCTGGCGTCTTACTACCTTCAGGTTGTGAAGCTCTTCTTCGTATTTGGTAAGTCCTTCATAGGTAAGAATGTTTTTCTTTTCCATCTGCCTAACCCTTCCTTTGTTTTGGTTTTCCCTTTATAGTGAAATAACTTCTTTTATGTTCAGTGTATAATACTTAATTTGCCCCAACATTTTACTGTCTTTCGCCCGTATTGTCAAGTAAAACGCGCTTTTCCGGACAAAATAGAATGCCTGCAGAGAATGTTCTCCACAGGCAGCCTGTAATTTCTTTTTATCCGAAGATATTCTTGAGTGCCTCCAGGCCTGCAACATCTGCTGCTGCTTCCTTGTTGGCATTCTGGATCTGGAGGTATACCTCCTTGCGGTAAACGGGGATCTCCTTAGGTGCGTTGATGCCGATCTTTACCTGGTCACCCTTTATCTCGAGAATGGTGACTTCAACGTTATTGTTGATAATAAGAGCCTCGTTCTTTTTTCTGGACAGTGCTAGCATATTACTCACCATCCTTTCTGCTCTTAAGAATATCGTAAATAGGATACTTTACGGGATATTCCGAGCTGTCTACGATGATCTGTGCAGCCTTGCGCTCCTCTGCGTTGATCACAATGGGGCCCTGAAGGTTGACTGTCATCTTTGTCAGATCCGAGGGGATTGATACGGTTACAAGTACTAAAATGTTGTTCTGGTCAAGATTTCCCAGTCCGCTTAAGAGCTCGTCATTTACCTCGGGATCGTAGTCGGACTTGACTACAAGGGGATCCATAACGGGCATTGCAAAATTGGGCTCATCCATGGACTGAAGGTATCTGATACCTGCGTTTGCGCCCACCTCTTCGTCATGAATGAGGGTAAAGCGCTGGAGCTCGGGGAAGCCGATTATTCCCTTATCGAAGGTCAGGATCTTGTTCTCTTCGATGTCGATCTCTCCGAAAATTCTTGTGTTAATCTTCATGATTCTCCTTTCCGGCTTACTTCATGTAGGCCTGTGCATCATGCACGATCTGTTTACGTGTGACACTATTGTATCACAAATTGTATATCGGCGCATTTGTTTTGAACTTTATGCGCCTGTTAAATGTAATTGAGAAGTGTGTTCTGGATGATCTTGCCGGTGGCGGTAAGGGCTGCCTGGTAGGTCATCTCGGAGCTGGAAAGCTGGATCGCAACCTCTGTGATATCGATGTCTTCGTTCTCGCTCTTTAATGTCTCAAAGGTGGTCTTCTGGTTCTGCATGCGTCCCTTTATGAGTTCGAGTTTGCTGGAACGTGTACCCACATTTGTGATGGCGAGGGAAGTGTCATCCAGGTATTTCTGGAAGGATGTGATCCCTTTTTCGAAGCGCTTCTGGCATACATTCTTTTCGTAATCCAGGGCTTTGGTAGCTGCTACGAGCTGGTTGTTTAAGATCTCCAGATCCGCATCATTTGTGGTCTGTGAGATCTTCTTTTCGATGCCGGTCTTGATATCCTCCAGGTTCTGAACCTTCTGGAGGGCTGCCACCAGGTCGTCCACCTCTCTGCCGATTCCTAAGTTGTAGGATTCGTCTGCTGTGGAGTTTACTCTGATGGTCTGGTTAAATCCAACATCATATTCGATGGACTGTTTATCCACGATACCCTTGAGGTAATCCTCGTTGTACATGATCTCTTTGTACACGGGAAGCACGTTGTTTCCTGCAGCATCCGTGTTCCACTCGGTGGCGCGGCACGCATAGTAGTGCTCGGGTCTTAAGTCATCTGCTGTGAAGTTTGTCTTTGAATAGTTGACCTTTATCTCGCCTTCGCTGACTCCTGCGGTGGTGGGGTCGTCCTTTGTGGACATGAGCTTTGCGTAAAGGTCCTTTCCGATGATGAGTTCGCCGGTATCGGTGATGAGATTGATCTCGTTGTCTCCCACCTGATACATGGTGGGGTCGGTGGAGAGTCCGGACTTGGTAACACCAACGGTTACTTCATTTCCTGTAGCATCATCGGTATAGCTGATGGAGGGGGTATTTATTGTATGTGTCACTCCCACATTATCGGTATATGTGATGCTCCCCAGACTGTCCAGTACTCCGCTTGATCCGTCGGGCTTCTGATCGACGTCGGAATATGCAAGTCTTAATCTGTAGCACTGGCTGGTCTGTATGTGGCTTTCGTTTGCATCGCTTATGGAAGCATCATCGAAATTGGATGCGGTCCATCCGTTGATCTTTGAAGAGTCAACGTAGGTAAAGGTGTCGATAGCGGTCCTGTCAAGCTGTTCAGTGAGCTGATAGGTCACGTTTTTGCTGGGCTCCTGGAAGCTTAAGGAAGTGTCGGTTCTGTATCCGGTGAACACGTATCTGCCGGCATAGCTGGCATCACCTGTCTTGTACACTTCGTCTCCCAGTGCCTTTAACTGCTCGATGATGATCTTTCTGTCATCGCTGGTCAGGTCTCCGTTTGATCCTCTGGTGGCCTGCTCGATCATCTTGGTCACGATGGTGGAGGTGTTTTTCAGCGCATCCTCAGTTACCTGGAGCCAGCTGTCCGCATCGGGAATATTTTTGCTGTAGTACTGTGTGACCTCCGTAACATTGCTGCGGAGTCTGAGGGCGCGGATAGCGATAACGGGATCGTCGGACGCACGGTTTATCTTTTTCTGTGTGGACATCTGCGTCGTCAGCATATCCTGCAGTTCTTTGTTTGAGTTGATATTTGAGAGGGAATTCCTCTGCATTATTTTATTGGTGATTCTCATAGCGGTTTCTCCGTTTATACACCGGTCTGGTTAATGAGCCTGTCGTATATCTCCTGGAAAGTCTGGATCATCTTGGACGAGAGGTTGTATGCGTTCTGGAACTTTACCAGATTAACAGCCTCCTCATCTTCGTCTACACCGGAAATGGAAATTCTCTTTGTGTCTATGCTGGTTGCGATATTTTTGTAGCTGCCCTCGAAGGTTCTGGCGCTGGCTGCGTTTAGTGCAACGTCTGAGAGAACCGACTGGAGGAACTTGTCTGCGGAGGTACCTCTGAAGGAGAGGACTTCCTTGTCAAAGCAGGTGGCGCGCAGTCTTTCGATCAGGTCGTTCTGCTCCACACCGTCTGCAAGGTTAAACTTGTTTGCCATAAGTGAAGGGTCATTTGAAAGTGCGGTCACTATGGTGAAATTGCCTGCTGTGAGTTTGTAGTAGCTGTCATCGGAAACATCGATGGAGTAGCTGATGGGATCTCCGTTTGCATCCACTTTGTACTGTCCGAACTTTTCCGTGAAAAGGAACTGTGAGTGGGATGTGGGATCCGCTGCGTTGTAGGTGGGATTTCCGCCGGTGAACATCTCTGTGGCGGTGTTTCCGTTGTCGCCCTGGCTCAATGTATTGTTGATGGCTGCGGAGAATACCCTGCACCACTCATTCATCTGGCGCATGTAGTAGGGAATTCCCTGATAATCGAAGTTTGCGCCGATCTTTGCATCCTTGCCCTCGCGGTCCGTGGTGATATGGCTGGTGTTGCCGTTTCCCACCTCGGAGAGGATGAATTTGTATGAGTAGGTATCCGTTGCAGCGTCGTAGTTAAAGGACCAGGAATCGTAGGAAAACTCTTTGTTTCCGATATTGATGATTCCGCCCTGATCCGAGAGATTGCTCTTGTTTAAGTCTGTGAGCCATTCCGCGGTAACCTGTATGGTGACCACGTCATGAGCTGTGGGCGGCGTCGTTGTATTGTCGGTATAGCCGTTAACTTCTGCCTTTGTGACTTTTCCGGTAAAGAACTCTCCGTTGTTTCCGTCTCTTAATTCCACCAGTCCGCGAAGCTTTCCGCCCAGGGCTGCGTTGTCGAGATTAAACTTCTGTCCGCGCTCTTTTACGTAATCGTTCCAGCTGTTTTCCAGCTTTTCTTCGTTGGTTAATTTGTCGTTGTTTACCACCTCTGCCTGGTATGTGGTGTAGAGTGAGGAGGATACCCAGTAAACATCATAGAGTCCGTCGATGTCCGACTGGTTCACCTTTTCGGTGTTCTCTCTTGCCACTACCTCCAGCTTGTGGTAATCGTTCATATCTACCAGGATCTGACCGCCTGCGATCTTTACGATATATCTGTTGGCGCCGGTCTCTCTGGTGGGGTCGTTTGCATCTGTAATGGGTGTCTCGAGGGTCTTCACATCAACGATCTGTGAGAGGTCATCGATGAGCTTGGTCCTCTGGTCTCTTAATTCATTAGCCTTCTGACCAGTGAGTTCGATGGTGTTTATCTGTTTGTTCAGGGCTGCGATCTCGCTGGCGTAGGAGTTGATCTGGTCCACCTGGAGCTTGATCTCGGAGTTTACGTCCTTTTGCATTGCCTGAAGGTTTCCGTAGACACCGTTAAAGTAGTCCGTGAGCTGTCCCGCATATCCCACAAGCTGTGACTTGGTGGATGCATCCGAAGGGTTCTTTAACAGTTCCTGAAGTCCGGTCACTGCGAACTGGTCAAATACCTGTGAGAAGCCTGCGTTGTTGCCGGAATCGTAGAAGTAGCCTTCCATCTCTTCCATGTAGTAGGACTTCATATTGAACTCGCCCACTGCTGCGTTGTTGTTCCAGAACTTAGTGTCGTAGAATTCGTCCCGGACTCTTTCAACGTAGAGGGTTTCCACGCCGGCACCCGCGCATCCGTAGGTGGCAAAGGTTCTCATAGCCTGTGCTGCCTGGGTGTTTACTTCCTGGCGGCTGTATCCCTTGGTCTGAACATTAGAGATATTGTTCGCAGTAGTGTTCAGCGAAGCGTTGCTGGCCAGGAGGCCGGAATATGCAATATTTAAACCAAAGAATGTAGATGACATAGTGTTTACCTCTCAGAGGGCTTCCCCTCATCAGTCGGCTCTGCTGACAACTCCCCGCGGTGGGAAGCCATCCTTAAGCCAGTGATGTGAGCAGATGCTCCAGCATCTCATCCACCACGTTGATAAAGCGGCTGGATGCGTTGTATGCGCTCTGGAACTTGATCATGTTTGAGAGTTCTTCGTCGGAGGATACGGCGTGTATCTGGTCCCTTGCGCTCTCGGTTGCGGATATGGTGTTTTCCTGGTTCTTGTGGATCTCTCCGAATACGAAGGAGGAGTTTGCCACCTGGGACACCAGATCGTCGTAGTAGCCCAGGATGCTCACCTGCTTTAATACGTTGGGGTTTAATGTGTATTCTTCTTTTGTGAAGACTGCCTTCAGCTTTTCCATGGTGGAAAGGTCCTCGGAGCCGTCCTCTAATCTGAAGCCCAGCTTTGCCGGTGCCTGCATAAGCTCCTGATTCATCTTTGTATTTGAAAGTGAGTAGAGTGTGTATATCTTTTCGGGATCGTAGCTCTCCTCGTTGTATACCCAGTAATCTCCGTCGGGAAGGGTGTTTCCCTCCGCATCCTTAAGTCCGGAAAGGTGCATCTTCTGATATCCGTCTCCGGCTATCTTTGTAAAGATCTGATAGGGGACTCCCTCTTCGTCTGTTAAGTATCCGCCGGGATTGACCTCTATGGCGTGTATCTTTCCATCTAAAGTGACGGGAAGGATATTTCCGTTCTCATCGGTAGCGGTGGCGCTGACTCCCGTGGAATCATATTCTTTAACGCCTGCTGCCTCAGCCAGTACATTGTTTATAGAGCTTACTGTATTGTGAAAGAGCTGGTCGAATTCAGCCTGCACGTTCATGAGTACGGACTGTGAAACCTTGTCGTAATTGCCGCCTGCGATGTCAGCGTAGGTAGCTCTGTGATCGCCCCTTGCCAGGATCATGCCTTTCAGGCCGCCGATGTCGGTTCCGAGCTCCGAAGATATCTCTCTGTTAAGATTAAAGAGTAATGCGTTATCCGTTGAGAAGGTCTTTCTCAATACGGTGGGCACTCCGTTTACAGTGGTCTCTCTTTGGAGCACTCCGTCCACCGTCATGAGCATTCCCTTTCCGTTGGGGAACTCGTCGCTGCCGGGGAGAACGTTTGCGTTCTGCGGCCAGAAGGGTGTGTAGAATCCGGTGAGGGAATCCATGTCGAGACCGATCTCGTAGCAGGTGCTTCCCTTTACGAAGTCCTCGCCCTCGATCTGTACGTAAACATTGCCGTAAACATCTGTATCATAAGATATGTCAACAAGCTTTGCCAGCTCGTCGAGTATCTGGTTTCTCTGGTCCTTAAGATCGTTGGCATGCTCGATACCGCCTATCTCGATGGCTCTGATCTTGTCATTGAGATCCAGTATCTGGTTGCCGTAATCGTTTATTTTTTCTACCTGCTGTTTTACCTGAAGATTCAGATTGTCCTGATAGCTCGAAAGTCCTTCGTATACGGACTGAGCTCTTGCCAGAAATTCGGATGCTTCCTGGATAAGGGTGCTCTGCGTTACGCTGCTGCAGGGGTCCTTTGAAAGCTCCTGGATAGAAACCCACAGATCCGAAAGCTGTGCCTGGAAAGCTTCACCGTTCATCTCTCCGAGCTGATCCTCAACTTCAAGAAGGGTATCCTTTGATACCTCATAGAACATTCCGCGTCCCGATTCTTTTCTGAACTGTTTGTCGAGGAAATAGTCTCTGATCTGCTTTACGTTAGAATATGAAACACCAAGACCGCTCTGCTGGGGAGAAACCGCGCTGGCTGTCTTGGAAATGGTTATATAGATTTTATCAGACTGCTCAACTTGCTGACGAGTGTAACCGTCCGTATCTGCATTCGTCAGGTTGTGCGCTACAGTGTTGAGCGCGTTGTGACTTGTCTGCAATCCGGAGGTTCCCACATATAAACTGCTCCACAAGGACATATGTTAACCCTCCATATAAATGCATTCACACCGGGCTTGCCGGCTGCACTTTTACTGTTTGGCATCGAATCCTTTTCCGTATACACCCATCTTGTCTCCGGTGCTGTATGCTCCGCGAGTATAGTTGGCTGTCTCGGGTGCGGTTTTCATGGCCTGCAGGAGATTGAGTTCGAACTGTACCATCTCGATTGAATTCTTTAACAGTTCGCTGTTCTGATGATTGATCCTCTGCAAACTCTCGGCTGCATTTCTGATCCTCTCGATAGCCGCCGCCAATGCCTTTTGTTCCTCAGGTCTGGTGGATAGTATCTCCACGAGCTGAGTCAGTTTCAAAGTGTTAACGTCCATGTTAAGCACATTTGCCATATCTTTCATTACCTCTTCTCTCTTTTTGTCGAGATTGGAGATAATATTTGTCTTTGCCTGCTCCTCCTCCGTGAGTTGCGAAAGGGCCTCCAGATCACCCTTGATAATGACTTCCGTCTTTTTCCGGGATGTTTCCAGAAGACCCTCGTAGCCTTCAGATTCTTTGTTCAGAATCTCGATCAAGTTTTCCATCAAACTTGCCATTGACAAACCTCACTGGTTATACGAGTCCCTGCTGATACTTAGCTAAAAGCTTGTCTGCAAAGCTTTCGGTGCTTACGTTGTAAGTACCGTTCTTTACCTGCTCTTTTACAGAAGCAGTAAGGTCCTCTCTGATGTCGGGTGTGTTTGCAAGTGCTGCTTTAGCAACCTGCAGATCTTTTCCGAAGCTGGAGATCGAAATCTGATCTGAAGGACGAGAAACTGCATTAGCTTTCTGTGTCTGACGGGCCTTTTGCGTCTGGTATACACTTTGTACCTGATTATAAGCTTCAATACGCATAAGGATGCCTCCCTCCGTTCTGAAAAACATTTTTCGCCTGGCTGCTTTCCGCAGCCGTTTTATCTTTACAGTTAGTTTATCGGAGTATTTTTGTAATACTTAAGGGGGGAAGGGGAATTTTTTTGTTTTTTCTCCTTCCCCCCTCATCCGGCGCTGTGCGCCACCTTTCCCCGAGGGGGAAGGCTCTTTGTTATGCCTTGACAAATACGGGCATGTAGTCGATGGGAGCGTCCACGGTCACGATCTGGCCGCCCTTGTAGGTCTCTCCGGTGGAGGTAAGAGTCCAGCTGCTGCCCTCAGGGAGGTAAACCTCACGCTCAAACTTGTTTAATTCAAAAATAGGTGCTACAAGATATTTGCTTCCGAACATGTACTGATCCTGGAGTTCCCAGCACTTTGCATCCTCGGGGAATTCAAAGAACATGGTACGGATCAGAGGCGCGCCGTTTTTGCTGGCCTCTTCGTACAGGCTCTTGATGTAATCGTGCATCTCGATACGGATGTCGTAATACTTCTTCATTATCTTATAGTTATCTTCGCCGTAGCTCCAAAGCTCGTTGGGCTGACCGGTGTGAAGATATCCGCCGCCCCAGTCTCTGTTGTCAAGAGGCGGAATATTGTAAGGTCCGCGGTCTCCGTGCATACGCAGGACTGCTGAGTAAACGGCGAACTGATACCAGCGGATGAGGAGCTGACGGAAGTCGGGATCGTTTACATCATCGGTCATGAAGCCGCCGATGTCGGTAGTCCACCAGGGAATTCCCGCAAGACCCATGTTGAGTCCGCACTGTACCTGCTCATAGAATGCCTGGAAGGTGGAGGGAACGTCTCCGGACCAAACCACGTTTCCGTACTTCTGGCTGCCTGCCCATGCGCAGCGGAGGAGGTTTACGACAGTGCCGTCACCTAAATCCTTCATCTTGTCATAGAACACGCGGCTGTACATCTGAGGATACATGTTGCTGACCTGAAGTGCAGGGCCTGCGAAGTAGCGATAGTTTTCAAAATCATATACGCCGTAGTCGGGCTCGGAGTTATCCAGCCAGAATGCGTCGATTCCGAAGTCGTAGTAATTCTTTTTGCAGACATTCCATACGTACTCGCGGCACTCGGGATTGAAGGGATCGATCTCTACGCAGTCGCCCTGATAGTCGTAGGTCTGGTCTGCGCCGCGCTCGGTCTTGATGAGGAGTCCCTTCTCCATCATGGGATAGAAGTTCTCGCTCTTTCTGTCCACAGAGGGCCATACGGATACGATGACCTTGATGCCCATGGAGTGGAGCTCGTCCACCATTGCCTTGGGATCGGGCCAGTATGTCTTGTCAAATTTCCAGTCGCCCTGAACGGTCCAGTGGAAGAAGTCGATGACGATCTGGTCAATCTTGATTCCTTCCTTCTGGTATGCTCTTGCAACCTCAAGCACTTCGTCCTGAGTTCTGTAGCGGAGCTTGCACTGCCAGAGTCCCATAAGGTTCTCGGGAAATGCGGGTGCGTGTCCGGTGACTGCGGTATAGTTCTCCAGGATCTGCTTGGGGCCGTCTCCTGCAGTGATCCAGTAGTCCATCTCCTTTGTGGAACGTGCGATCCACTCGGTGTAGTTTTTACCGAAGGTAACGCGTCCTACTGCGGGATTGTTCCAGAGGAGTCCGTATCCCAGGGAGGATGTCATGAAGGGAACGGAGATCTGGGAGTTTCTCTGAGCCAGCTCCAGAACGCATCCCTTCAGGTCCAGATCCTGCTGCTGGTACTGTCCCATACCGAAGATCTTCTCGCCCTTGTTTGCGTCGAACTTAACGTTCAGTGTGTAGTCGCTTCCGCCGATGACACCCTTCCACTCACGGTTGATGATCTTCAGGCAGCGGCTTCCCTGTGAGATGGTTCCGTCATATGAACGGTAGTATTCTCTGAGAATGAGTTTGTCATCTCTGAAGAAGGAAATGATACCCACAAAGTTTATTTCGGCCTTAAGTCTTCCGTTAGTAATGGAAGCGTACTGTCTCTTGTCGATGGTGCCGTCTCCCACCCAATGATCGCGCTCGAAAAATTCGATCTTTGCATCTGCAGCGGGTACCTTTTCGGTGAGTGCCCAGTCGTTGCCTGTGAATTTTCCGAATCTTGTTGAGCGAACTCTGAAGGAGTCCTTACCCCAGGGCTCGATCACCAGCTTCTCCCCATTGCGGTAGCATACGAGTGCTCCGTTTTCGTTTGCAAAACTCATTTGAAATCCTCCTAAATCTTTTTTATGTAATTAAATTATGTTTATGTTTTTTGTTTCCGGTTGGTTTTTTGTATTCAGTTGGTTTTTTTAGTTCTCGGATACGGTAACCTTATTCCGCAGGAAGTTCACCACATCCTCTTCCAGGAAGTATACCTTGTACTGCTCTAAGTCGATCTGAAGCTTCTCGAGAGCATCTTCGTAGTCTTCATATCCATAGGAAAGAAGCAGTTCTCTCAAGCGTGTTTCCATCTCTTCATTGCTGATGAAAAGATTTTCCTTTTTTCCGATATACGCCATTACGGCATCCATTTTCAGCTGGTCGTAGCTGGTATCCTGGACATACTCGTTCGCGGTTTTTCCGAATGCCTGCTGTGCGTACTCGTCTGCGGTGGTGTTGTAATATGTGGCGTTTGTATCCAGCTCATCCTGTGCCTTCTGCTGGTACGCCAGGATCAGCTGGCTGGGGAACTCTTTCTTTACGTTCACATTGTCTATAAGATGTTCCACGATGGCGTTGTTGACAGCAGTTTCGTACTGTCTCTGCGCACCCTGCTGCAGTGTATCCTTTATATAGATCAGAAAATCATCGTAGGTTCCGACATCCGATCCATAGCTCTGATTGAAGTAAGCCAGTATATCCTTTTCCGGTATGATGCCGTTTACGGTGCAGGTAAAGACCACATCTGCTCCCGCCAGGTCGGGATTGGTGTAAGGGTCCGGGAAGGTGAGATTCAGGTCCACTGTCTCGCCGGGCTTTACTCCGATGAGTCCGTCCTCGAAGCCATCAATAAATGAGTGGGAACCGATCCAGAGGGACTGTCCCGTTGCAGTTCCGCCGTCAAATTGAACTCCGTCCTTTTTTCCGGAATAATCCAGGTCGATAACATCGCCCTCCTGAACAGCTCGATCCGTAATGAGCTCCGACACCTGTCCATATGCCTTTGTTATCTGAGCCAGCTGTAAGTACTGCTTGTCCGCAACTGACTTTGCCTCTTCGTCGCTGACAGTGCTCGCTGCGGGGACGGACACTGCTATATTGCTATAATCCACTTCTTCAATGTAATCACTGACATCAATGTCAAAAACTGTTTTTATCTCCTTTTTGCCACAGCCTGCAAGGCTGATGATCACGGCCGCCATTACAGCTGCCGGTTTTAAGTAATTTACGACTGCTTTTTTCATAATACTCCTTGTTTGTTTCTATTTTTACAGAACCGGTGCCAGGAGCCTCGAGATCTGCTCCTTGAAGCGGATAAAGAGCTTGCGGTTTCTGTATATTTCTTTGGTCATGACCGAGCACTCCTTTACGTCATTCATAAAGATCTCCGTCATCTCGTGGGCTTTCTTTTTATCATAGACCACGGCGTTTACTTCAAAATCCAGTGCAAAGGATCTGATGTCCATGTTTGCGGTGCCGTAGGTGTAGGCCTCGTCATCCACGATCAGTCCCTTGGCGTGGAGGAACCCTCCTTCGTACTTATAGCAGGTAACTCCCGCCATCACCAGATCGCCCACGAAGCAGTGGGTCGCCCAGTATACAAAGGGATGGTCCGGCTTGCAGGGGATCATGATGCGCACATCAACCCCCGACTGGGATGCCAGCTTCAATGCGTTCAGGATGCTCTCATCCGGTATGAAGTAGGGTGACTGGATGAGTATGGACTCCTTTGCATGGCTGATCATGTAGAGGTAATTGTCCCTGATCTGCTGCTCTTCGCTGTTGGGACCGGAGCTGACGATCTGCAGGTAGCATTTGTCCCTGCTGTCGTGAAGGGGGATCTCTCTCATGTCCTCACGGTCAAACAGCTTTTCACCGGTGATATATGCCCAGTCCAGAGCGAACCTGCCGTGAAGCATATAGGCCGCGGAGCCTGTGATGCGCAGGTGGGTGTCCCTCCAGTGTCCGAACTTTTCCTCCATATCGATGTATTCACGTCCGATATTAAAGCCGCCCACATAAGCGACACGGTTGTCAATAACTACGATCTTTCTGTGATCCCTGTAATTGACTCTGAGCTGGATCTTGCCGAACCATGCGGGCCAGAAGCCTCCCACCTTGATGCCCATCTTGCGGAGCTTTTTCCAATATCTGTTGGGGGTGGATCTGGCGCCCAGTCCGTCGTAGAGGACTCTCACCTCCACGCCTTCGTCCACCTTTTCCTTTAATATCTGTACGATCTCGTCAAAGAGCTCATCATTTCTGATTATGTAGTATTGAAAGTCGATGAACTTTTTAGCGGAGCGAAGGTCGTTTTTTAATGCTTCAAACTTGTCCTGTCCGCTGGTAAATACGTCGATATCGTTTCCATCCGAAAGCACGGCGTAGGAATTGTGCATATTGTAATAGACGAGGCTCTTGAAATCCACCAGCTCTTCCGGGAGCTCTTTTTCGTCCATCTTTTCCAGCTCAAGCTTCTGCTCGTGGACGCGGTTTTTAAGCATCTCTTCGAAGCCCTTATCCCTGAAGATACGGCGCTTGTTAAGGGTGGTGCCTGCCAGCAGGTACAAAACGAACCCCACATAGGGCAGCGCCATCATCACCAGTATCCAGGCCCATACGCTTTTCGGGTTCTTGCGCTCGAAAAATATGGCGATAAGCGCAAAGAGTATGTCAAAGACTATCAGCGTCTGAAGAACATATTTCCAGACGATTTTCGTAATGTCCCAAACTTCCGACCAGTTCATCTCTCTTTCCCCTGTCTTAACTTTTCCGCATAGATAAATTGATTATATCACATAAATATGTTAAAATGTACCTTGCTTTGAAAATTCAAAGTATATATCATCACCCGTAAGGAGCAGTCATGACTACGTTTGGAATTCTTTTATTTACTCTTACTACTCCGATGATAGTAGCTATCATCGTTTTGGTTGTCACCATCGCCATCTTTATAGTGCTTTACATCCTGGGCAAAAAGGCTCAGAAAAAGCAGGACGAACAGCAGGCCATCCTGCAGCAGAACAAGCAGTATGTGACCATGCTGGTCATCGATAAAAAGAAGCTGACCATCACAAAATCAGGTCTTCCCCAGAGCGTCATCGATCAGACGCCCAAGTATCTGCGCTGGCAGAAGCTTCCTGTGGTAAAGGCAAAGGTGGGACCTCAGATGGTGACCATGATCGCTGACGACAAGATCTTCCCCGATCTGCCTGTTAAAAAGGAGATCAAGGCCGGTGTCAGCGGACTGTATATCGTTGATTTCAAGGGAGCTCACGGAAAGCTGGTGCTTCCGGAAAAGAAGAAAAAGAAGGGTCCCGCAGCCTGGATCGAGAAGCTTCAGGAAAAAGCAGGCGCAAAACCCATCAAAT
>CACXGM010000136.1 GCA_902767075.1 uncultured Lachnospiraceae bacterium | reverse complement strand
TTTAGCATATCAATGATAATCTCTGCAAATATATGAATTTCAATTCATTACAGAGGTTTCATCACCCAGAATGTCCACCCCGCCGAATTTGTAGCCGCAGTTGGGATTATTGGCGAAGTAACGGGTGTTGACGCCGTTAGAGATGACAAATATTTGGATGTAGTCGAACAAGCCACGGAAGGAAGTCTTCTGATAGCGCTGAACTTGATTATATGCCTGTTTCAGCTCTACTCCTCGTTTCTTGAGCTCAATCTGAACAAGCGGAAGGCCATTGATAAGGATAGTGACGTCGTAACGACAAGTCTTGCGTCCTTCAACAGTAATCTGATTGGATACCTGGAATTCGTTCTGGCACCAATGATTCTTGTTGAGAAACTCTACCCAGATGCGATGCTGGCCATCTTCGGTCTCCATCGGGAAGAGGTCTCGAAGTTTCTTCGATTTCTCGAAAAGGGTGCCGCCTTCCAGGTAGATGCAGATTTTCTCGAACTCTTTGTCTGTGAAGGATGTGCGGCCTATTTCCGCCAAGGCCTTAGCGTTATGTTTTTCCAGCTGTTTCTTGAAGTTGATGTAGAGGTTGGTTTCTTCTTTGATCTGGACATATTCATAGCTCATGTCCTGCAAAGTCGAAATCAGTCCGTTTTCAAGAGCCTGTTCGCTTTGTGCCGTCATTTCGCTTAATGCAATTAATTAGGGATTCTTCCCACAACTTGCAAAGTTAACTTTTTAAACGAAAGAATCTAAGAGAAAACTCAACTAAGTTTGAAACACTTTAGACTCCAACAGGTAAATCTAACCCTCTAAAAATAGGGTATGGACGCTTTTCCAAACTTTAGGCATTTACCTTTGCTTCTTTGGTGATAGATTAATAGCTTGCCGAAGGCAATGAGTAAGAAGAAATAAATAAATCTAACTAATTGATGTTCAATTAGTTAGATTCGTGCCTCGGGCGGGAGCACTATCTTTCAATCAGAAGTATCAGATAATCAACAAGTTATAAGATACGCTGAAAACTTTCCTGAAACTATACTGAAATAATTCTGTCAGTTAGTGTCTTTCAATTGCGGAGAATGTCTTAATAATTGAGCCCGAAATGCCAGAGCGGAATGACATTCATATATCCATATTCGGTATCATCTCGAACGATATATCCATTAGGAATGTTTTCGATTTGACGATGTCCTTTTTTTCGGCCGCCAACCTCAAATGTATATTTGCCAATTTCAAAGTCTGAGTCCTTTGAGCTAATGATATCATTTCTAACCCTCATCTGGTTGTAGAAAAAAGTTTCTCTTAGATTGCCCAGGTTCGGGGTACCGCCGCTCAATACTGTCATGAGAGACGGATTGTCGATATATACCTTATCTACTTTCCCTATTCCCCGGATTCCTCCTGTCGCGTCTCTAAGTTGCCCCACCAATCCGGCACGTTCCATATAGATTAAATAATCGGCCACGTTATTCTTGCTCACTCCGACTACAGTGGAGATCGAAGACATATTGGGTTTGAATGGCGCCGATTCCGCTATCACCGCCAGCAAGCGTTTGAGTTTTCTTGCCGTGGTTGCCTTAAGGTCGGCAAATTGTGCTATGTCAGATTCAATTGTCTGGGAGATGACCTGCTGCATCTTGATAGGGAAGCCCGGTTCCAAAGCGAAGGGGTAGTAGCCTTCCTGAAGATACTGCTCAAAAACAGGTCGAGGATGGCGCAGACCGGGAATCTCAACTTTGTGGGCAAGAATCTCTTCCAGAGAAAACACCCCGGCATCAATTCCGTGGAACAGCTTTAAATACTCTCTGAACGAAAGGCCGTGCATTGGATAAACTACGGCCCTTCTGGAAAGATCGGCCTCTCCGTGGAGAATATCTAAAATGGATGATCCGGTGAAAATAACGTGGAAATCTGGATATGTGTCATAGATATTCTTCAATTCCCGTGACCATCCCGGATACTTGTGGATTTCATCAATCACAAGATGGGTAAATCCGTCCATATAGAGTTCGTGGACCAAATCTACAAGCGTATGGGAAGTAAAGTATAACAAGTCGGCAGATACATACAGATACTTTCCTTCATCTTTATGGGCGAGTATATACTGCTTCACCAAAGTGGATTTTCCTATGCCTCTGGCGCCAACGATCCCCAGCAGGTGATTCTCCCAGCGGATATCGTCGTATGCATATCTCCTGAATTCAGTTGGAGTCTGACTTAGCATGGACTCCATATACTCTATGAGGGTATGGTCAATCATAATATAACATTTTACTGCCGCAAATATAATATAAATCCCTCAATAAGTGACATTTTCTTTTCAAAGTGGCACTCAATAAGGGAGAGAATAATGGATATAAACGTCATGGGTATCTTTAGGCAAACAAGAGGTTGCACAAATTAGAAATAAATTAAGAAAATAATTTGAATTGTTGGCGAATTGGATTATATTTGTAAAAAATTGTAAAGAGTATGGGGTATACTATATTAAGCGCCAGTAAATTTACAAGTAAGTTAAAGGTAACCGTGCATGCATCTGGAAAGCTTGGCTTTTCTGAGGTGACGGCAAAAGAACTTGGTTTTGATGATGTCTCTAGTCATTTTGTGCAATTTGCACAGGATGATGAGGATCCGACTCTATTGTATCTGATTAATTCAACAGCCGATAACGAAGACTCCTTTAGAGTCTGCAAGGCGGGGACATATTATTACATTAATGCAAAGTTAATGTTCGACGCCTTAGGCGTAGATTATTCAGGAAAAACAATTATCTACGATATGATAAAAATAAATTCCGGAGAAGGAAATGTGTATAAAATGGTTAAGAGGGAACTAGAGAGAACAAAGAGAGAGCAATAAAAGAAAAACAGGGGGATGTAAAGTTGGCTCACATCTCCCTGAAAGAAAAGAAATTATTCTTTTGGCGAAGCTATAATTTCTTTTCAAATATAGGAATAATCTTCCTTATTATCAAGCAGCCTTCATAACATAATTATGCAAAAAGATGATAAAGCATTATTATGTAAATTCGGTCTCTCAAGCAAACGGAGACCATGAGGTCCATTGTGAGGGCTGCTATTGGATGCCCTCTATTACTAACCGAATCTATCTGGGGACATTCTCGTCCAGTAGAGAAGCTTTGGCTGCCGCACGGATACGGTATCCAAAGGCTGATGGCTGTGCATACTGTTGCCCGGAGATTCACAAACACTAATTGTTATGGGTAAAAATCAACATGTTGTTCCTCATAACGGCAAGTGGGCTGTTAGAGGAGAGGGTAATAGCAAAGTTACCAGAACCTATGAAACACAGCGTCAAGCTCAATCTGCTGCGCGCTCGATTGCGAAAAAGGAAAAGAGCGAAGTTGTGATTCATAGGCCAAATGGACAAATCCGTGACAGGGATAGTTACGGTAATGATCCATTCCCTCCTAAAGGGTAATCGACAGGAAGAGGGTGACCAAAAGCCGAAAGACTGATAGGCGCCCTCTTTTTATCGTATTACGGAAATGGGTAAGGTGGATTACCGCGACATGAAGGGCTATGATTAATTGCTCACTTTGTGTTCTGAGTATTTGCAGGTTCGAGTCCTTCCAATAGGCACTAACTTTGTTTCAGGAAAATACTGTAACATTCCTGAAACATTTCTCAAAAAAGGGCTCTAAAATCGCAATAATATAAAATGCAACTACTTAATAATTAGGTAGTTGCATTTTCGGCGTGCCTCGGGCGGGACTCGAACCCGCACGGCCGTTTCGGGCCAAGGGATTTTCTTACCACTATGGCTTTCGCCACCATTTCTGTTTGTGGTCCGGACTATTCC
>CACXGM010000135.1 GCA_902767075.1 uncultured Lachnospiraceae bacterium | reverse complement strand
CTGACTTTGATAAAGGGGGATATCGTAAAGAATCTGATGCTGAGACCTAAGTTTGACGGGGCCCAGGATCAGGACATTTTGCTGCGGGCGGTTATGAACACGTGCGATTTTTCGGAAGACCGCGGACAGGAATCTACGAGCACGTGTGAATATGAGGAAAAACGCGGACAGGATCCGGGAGAGCACTTCCTGCACCGGGCAGTTCTCCACATTCCCAAAGTCCTCTATCACTGGCGTGTTGCGGGGAATTCCACATCCGGCAATACCTCGGGGAAAAGATATGCCTACGAAGCGGGAAGAAAGGCTGCTCAGGAAGCCCTGGACAAAAGCGGCATCAAAGCGGAAAGCTATCACACCATGCACGTCGGTGTGTACGGAATAGATTTTAAAGAAGAACCATTGGTTAGCGGCGGTTTCAGAAATCTGGGATATACCGCCGGTGCCATGGGAGGCCTTGTGGTATCGGGTAAGCCTACGGGCAGGATAATCGCAGGACCCTCAGATCATATCGGCTCTTTCAAGGGTAAACCCGCACAGGCGGGCGTACCTTCCGAAGCCGGCACACTCTCCGAGGCAGGCACACCCTCCGCACCGGGCGCACCTCACTGTCCCCTTATCGGCCTTCCGGCGGCGGCAGGCGGACCTCACAACCGCAGGTTCATCACCCGGGGAGTGGACAGTCTGGATATCAGATGCATGAGACTATCACCGGAGCTTCATGATCTATTTAAAGAGGTGACGGGGATCGAATATACCGAGATCCCCCTGCCCCACAAATACGACCTCAGCATGGGCGGGGACGGTCTTCATAATAAAATACAGGAGTGGGAGAAAATCTTTGACTTTAAAAAGATCCCTGCCGGCGCAGACATTGATGCTCTCAGCAGGAAGCTTTGCAAAGCCATAAGAGATAAGGGATATAGTCTGATCTATATTCCGGAATGGGAAACGATTTGGAAATAAACTTTTACGGAAATAAAATAAAGAGCATACAGCTGCTCCGCGCCATCGCCATCATTTTCGTGATGATAGAGCATGTGTCATATTGGGGATTCGGAGCCTTCGGCGTCGATATCTTTTTTGTCATAAGCGGATTTGTGATGATGTACTCTACTCATATGGAGGAAGTAACCAAAGGTTATCGCTCCGGTCTTAAGACCTTTCTGCCGAAAAGACTCCTCAGGATCATTCCTCTTTATTATGTGATGACTGTCCTTACATATATTGCGATCCGTGTATTCCCACGGTTTTTCAGAGGCACGGAGACGGATTTCACCCAGCTCATCAAATCATTTCTCTTCATACCTTATGAGAGTGCGGCTCACACTATGCCCATCGTAAAGGTGGGATGGTGCCTGAATTATGAGGTCCTTTTTTATCTCATTTTCTTTATCGCCATCCTCATATCTTATAAATACAGAGGTATCATAGCCGCCGCGGCTTTGGTGGGAATGAGCATCGCCGGTTACCTGGTAAACACGAACAGCATACCCGTCAGGTTCTGGCTCGGGGATGTGAACCTTGATTTTGTATACGGCATTTTTGCCTATTATATCTGCCTCACCACCCACAAGGCTTTCCTTACCTTTAAGGAAAAGAAGGCTTTAAGAGTCGCGCTTATTATCATTTTGTCCGCAGCGGTGTGCGCATTATTTGCACTGCTGATCTCGGGACACCGCATCATCGGTGATGATGTCACTCCCTACAGAGGTGTAAGCTACGGAATCCCGGCATTTTTAATATTTGTATTTGTTTACTGGATCGGTGTGCTTTTAGACATTCCGAAATTCTGCGTATGGATCGGCGATATCAGCTTTTCTTTATTCCTTATCCATTATTATCCGGTGATGTTTTTTGCCAGACTCGGAGAGGGAGTTCAAAATTCATTTTTAAGGGTACTTTTGGCACTTGTGGGAATCCTTTTGGCCTTCGTATTATCGGTGCCCGTTCACTATCTTTTTGATAAGAAAATAAGCGGTAAAATCGCGGTTTTTCTTAAGAAAAATTAACTTGAGCCTATCATAGCAGGGCTTTATAATTTTTTCATAATGGTATCGGTGTAGTGGTTTTTACCATCACTGCTCCGGTGAGAAAATTGGGAAATAGCTATGATCAAGGATAATCAGTCGGTACTCAACAGACTGCTGGTTTTTGTCGATGCGTTGATAATCGGCGGCTCGCTGGTACTGGCATATCTTGTTAAATTCTATATTCTGAGACCGGAACCGGGGATCGGGGTGCTTCCTCTGATCAGTTATGTATCCATCGCTCCATTTGTTATGGCGGGATACATTCTGGTATACCTTTTGTCAAACCTTTATTCTCCAAAGAGGACGACATCTCTTTTCGTAGAGATAATGGTGCTGCTTAGGACTGATCTGATATGCATCGCACTTTTCGTTATCATTATCTACGTTGTAATGCATGCCATTGAATATGCCCGTTCCGTTATCGGTATCTTCTTTTTCATCAGCTTCTTTGCGGAGGCGTTGTTCAGGATCGTTCTTCGGACCATAATCCACAGATTCAGGGTAAACGGGTTCAATGCAAAGCATGTGCTTCTGGTCGGCTATTCCAGGGCTGCGGAAAGCTACATCTCAAGGGTGGTGAGCAATCCGGAGTGGGGCTACAGGGTATACGGAATACTGGATGACGAGGTGCCTGTCGGAACAAAGTATTATGAGAATCAGGTCATCGGCAAGCTCTCGGAATTGGATGCCATGATCAAGGCCAATACCTTTGACGAGATAGTCATCACACTTTCTCTGAAAAATTATGACCTCTTTGAAAATATAGTGAACATCTGCGAGAAAAACGGAGTTCACACAAAGTTCATTCCGGACTATAACAGCATCATTCCCACCAATCCTTACACCGAGGATCTGGACGGGCTGCCGGTGATCAACATCAGGCGTGTACCTTTGAGCAAGCCCGGAAATATGTTTTTCAAAAGAACGCTGGACATTGCGGGAGCCCTTTTCGGAATTATTTTAAGTTCACCCATCATGCTGATCTTTGCCATATTGGTGAAGGCCACCAGCAGGGGTCCCATCCTCTTTAAACAGGAGCGTGTCGGATACCAGGGAAAGACCTTCAATATGCTGAAGTTCAGATCCATGGTGGTTCAGACGGAGGAAGAGGAAAAAAAGGGCTGGACGGTGAAGGGGGATCCCAGGGTTACTCCCGTGGGACGTTTCATCAGAAAGACCAGCATCGACGAGCTGCCCCAGCTTTTCAATATTTTAAAGGGGGATATGAGCCTGGTGGGACCCAGACCCGAGAGACCGCAGTACGTCGAGAAATTCAGGGAGGAGATCCCCAGATATATGGTCAAGCACCAGGTGAGACCGGGACTGACGGGCTGGGCCCAGGTTAACGGACTTCGTGGTGACACCTCCATAAAAAAGAGGATCGATTACGATATTTATTATATAGAAAACTGGACATTTCTTTTCGACATAAAGATTTTATTCATGACTTTGTTTGTCGGATTTGTAAATAAAAACGCGTATTAAGGAGTATTAAAAATGGCAGGAAAAAAGAAGGCGGGACTCACACCCGGAAAGATAATCATTTTTGTGGTCGAGATATTGATCATCGTTGCACTGGTATTTGTGCTTCGTAAATTTATCTGTCCCGGAACGGATCCCGAGAACAAACTGAATTACGTCAGCATGGAGAAGTTCACTCCCGAGGAGATCGGTATTTCCGAGGAAGTGCAGCAGCAGATCGAAGAAGGCGGAAAGATGCAGGGATATCTGAACATCGCACTTTTCGGTATCGACTCCACCAGCCCCAATGTAAGCGCATTGGAGAAGGGCTACAGATCTGACTGTATCATGATCGCCAGCATCAATCAGGACACCGGCGACATCAAGCTTGTCAGCGTATATCGTGACACTTATTTGAATACAGGTAAGGATACCTTCCAGAAGTGTAACGCAGCCTATGCTCTGGGCGGAGGAAACGCAGCGGTCAGCATGCTGAACTCAAACCTGGATCTGGATATCACCAACTGGATGGCTGTAAGCTACCGCGGACTTGCGGATGCCATTGATTCCCTGGGCGGAATATATATCGATGTCGACGAGGCTGAGATCGGTCACTTGAATGCATACCAGGGCGCGGTTGCGGAGATCCTGGGTGAGGATTATGTTCCCCTTGCTGAGACCGGTTATCAGAAGGTAAACGGACTTCAGGCAGCAGGCTATTGCCGTATCAGATATACCGCAGGAGACGACTTCAAGCGTACCGAGCGTCAGAGAGAGGTTCTACAGGCTCTGGTAAATGCCGCAAAGGGTGCAAACACCGACAAGCTGGTTGAGACCTTCAATAAGGTTTCCGGAAATGTTCTGACCTCCATCGACAAGGATACACTTCTTTCAATGGTTAAGAATATCTCGAAATACAGTATTGTTGAGGAGGGCGGCTTCCCCGAGGAGAGCCTGAGGACCACCGGAACCATCGGCGCAAAGGGCAGCTGCGTAATTCCCATAAGCCTTAAGGATAACGATATCTGGCTTCACAAATTCCTCTTTGGCGATGAGGATTATGTACCTTCAAAGGCTGTAGAAGACAACTCGGCAGTTATTTACAATGACACCAGTGCTTATGTAGGTTATTAAATGGAAATTGATGTGATAATCCCGGTATACAGGCCCGGGAGGCAGCTGTTCAAGCTTTTGAAGAGATTGAATGCACAGACTGTCTGCCCCTCCAGGATCATCCTGATGAATACCGGCGAGGAATTTTTTGATGAGCTGGTGGCGGGTACGGATTTTTACGAAAAGTACCCAAATGTCGAAGTTCATCATCTTAAAAAAGAAGAATTCGATCACGGCGGAACCAGACGCAGGGCAGTCCGTCTTTCCACGGCTCCTGTTTTTGTGATGATGACCCAGGATGCCATTCCGGCGGATGACAAACTCTTGGAGAAGCTGACGGAGAGTCTGGTAAAGGAGAATGAGCCGAAGGTTGCGGTGGCCTATGCCAGACAGCTGGCGGACGATAAGTGCGGAGTTTTGGAGACGGCTTCACGTGAGTTTAACTATCCCGCGGAGCCCATGCTGAAGACCTCCGCCGATATCAGAAGACTGGGGATAAAAACTTATTTTTGCTCCGATGTCTGCGCCGCTTACAGAAGAGATCTCTATGACCGTGTGGGCGGATTTGTGCGAAAGGCGATCTTTAACGAAGATATGATCTTTGCCGCCCGGGCCATAAATATGGGCTATGCTGTTAAATATGAGGCGGGAGCCAGAGTCATTCACTCCCACAATTACACAAATAAACAGCAGCTCCACAGGAATTTCGACCTGGGAGTCTCCCAGAAGGAGCACCCGGAGGTCTTCGGAAATGTTTCATCCGAGGGCGAGGGTGGAAAATTGGTGAGATTCACCACAAAGAAGCTTATCAAAGAGGGCAGGGCATATATGCTTCCACATTTTTATATGCAATGTGCCAGCAAGCTTTTGGGATATAAGTTGGGCAAAAACTACAACAAGCTTCCGGAAAAGTGGATAAACAAGCTTACCACCAACCCGGGGTATTTTGAAAAAAAGAATTGATCACAAAGACAGCAGATTGTTTAGTTCATGAAAAAACGGCTGCTGACAGAAAGGTTAGATTATGTGCGGAATAGTTGGATACGTTGGAAGAAAGCAGGCGGCACCCATTGTGCTGGAGGGTCTTTCAAAGCTTGAATACAGAGGATATGATTCTGCGGGGATCGCCATCCGTGACGGCGATAAGCCTGCGGTGGTTGTAAAGGAAGTGGGAAAGCTCATCAATCTTTCCAACAAGACAGACGGGGGAAAGGCCATCCCCGGAACCTGCGGTATCGGCCACACCAGATGGGCTACCCACGGTGCTCCCAGCAAGACAAACGCCCATCCCCATGTATCCGGAAACTGCACCGGCTCCGGCTCGGGAGAGGTTGAGTCCCTGGTTGTGGGTGTTCACAACGGAATCATCGAAAACTACGGTGAATTAAAGGATAAGCTGACCAGAAAGGGATATCAGTTCTACAGCCAGACCGACACCGAGGTGCTGATCAAGCTGGTTGATTATTATTATAAAAAATATCAGGTGGGCCCCATCGATGCCATCGCAAAGACTCTGGTGCGCGTGAGAGGATCCTATGCGCTGGAGGTGATGTTTACCGATCATCCCGGTGAGATCTATGTTGCCAGAAAAGACAGCCCCATGATCATCGGTCTCGGTGAGGATGAGTCCTTCATTGCATCCGATGTTCCCGCTATTTTAAAGCACACCAGAAATGTGTATTATATCGGAAACCTGGAGATGGCAAAGATCTCCGCGGGTAATGTTGTTTTCTACAACCTTGACGGCGACGAGATCGAAAAGGAGCAGGTTGAGATCAAGTTCTCCGCTGAGGCAGCCGAAAAGGGCGGCTTCGAGCACTTCATGATGAAGGAGATCCACGAGCAGCCCAAAGTAGTTCTGGATACTCTCAATAAGTACATCGTGGACGGAAAGGTGGATCTGTCCGAGACAGGTCTTTCCGATGAGGATTTAAAGAATCTTTCCCAGATCTATATCGTGGCCTGCGGTTCCGCATGGCACGTGGGAATGGAAGCACAGTATGTGATCGAGGATATCGCAGAGGTTCCCGTACGCTGCGAACTTGCTTCAGAGTTCAGATATCGTAAGATGAGCCTCGATAAAAATGCGCTGGTGATCGTGATCTCCCAGTCCGGTGAGACCGCGGATTCCCTGGCTGCACTCCGTATGGCAAAGGAAAAGGGATTAAAGACCCTGGCTATCGTGAACGTGGTGGGAAGCTCCATCGCCCGGGAGGCAGATCACGTAATGTACACTCTTGCAGGTCCCGAGATCTCCGTTGCCACCACAAAGGCTTACAGCTGCCAGCTTGTCTGCGGATTTATATTGGCTGTAAAGATCGGACTCATAAAGGGACTCATAGATGATGAAAAGAGTACCTACTATATTAATGAACTCATGACCATTCCTTCAAAGATCGAGAAATGCCTTGAGGACAAGGAGCGTATCCAATGGTTCGCTTCCAAGTTTGCAAATGCAAAGGATATCTTCTTTATAGGAAGGTCCATCGATTATGCCATCAGTCTTGAGGGCTCACTTAAGATGAAGGAGATCAGTTACATCCACTCCGAGGCCTATGCTGCAGGTGAGTTAAAACACGGAACCATCTCGCTTATTGAGGACGGAACTCTCGTCATCGGATCCCTCACTCAGAGCGACCTGTATGAAAAGACCGTCTCCAACATGGTGGAGTGCAAGAGCCGCGGAGCGTATCTTATGGGCGTCACCGAGTACGGCAAATATGATGTCGAGGATGTGTGTGATTTCGTGGTTTATATCCCGAAGGTGGACGATCATTTTATCGGAAGTGTTGCCATCATTCCGCTTCAGCTTCTGGGTTATTACACCTCCGTAGCAAAGGGACTTGACGTGGACAAGCCCAGGAATCTGGCAAAGTCCGTTACAGTTGAGTAGGTTATAAAGATTTATAGTTTATAGAGTTTTTCAAAGCCGGATCACGTTAATGCGTTCCGGCTTTATATTTTTTTTATAAAAAAAATAATTTCAACAAAGATTCATCACAATTTCTTCACAATTAGAACCTATACTCTCTATCGTAAGGTCAGTGAAGGATGATCAAAAAAGATAAAGCCCGGGGTCTTACAGGGCGCCGGACTTAATTTATAGAATGTGAGGCGATTGAGATGGATAATAATTATTATTACAATCAGCAGAGCGGTCAGAGCCCCTACGGCCAGACCCAGTATAATTCCGGACAGGCTCCCAAAAAGGAAGAGCCGGAACCGAAGAAAAAAAATAATGTATTTTTCAAAATATTGATCAGCTGCTGCATGGGACTTTTGTTCGGAGTCTTCGGAGGTCTTGGATTTATGGCAGTGCAGAAGACCACGGGCATGATGAATACCTCCGGACAGGCTCAGGTGGAAAGCGGAAGCGCAGTGAATTCAAACGGTCTCGGTGCTGTTCTCGATGAATCGGGAAACACTGTAAGCCAGAGTAACCAGAGTGCTCAGAGCACATCGGAAGCTCTTTTGAATGCCATTAATTCTTCCAATATAGAGAGACCCGAATCCGATGTCTCTGCCATTGCGGAAGCTCTGATGCCCGCCATGGTATCCGTTAAAAAGGAATACAGATACGAATACGGTAATGATATTTACAGCTATTATTTCGGCGGAGGAAATTCATCTACAGTTGCAGAAGCCAGCGGATCCGGATTTATCGTAGCGGAAAATGATACGGAGTATCTTATCGTTTCAAACAATCATGTTGTTGAGGATCCCATTTCTCTTGAGGTAACCTTTGTGGACGGCTCCACCGCATCCGCATATATAAAGGGCCGCGATGCGACCATGGATGTGGCTGTTATCGCAGTTCAGAAAAAGGATGTTGAGGATTCCACCAAAAATGAGATCAAGGTGGTAGCCATCGGTGACAGCGAAAATGTCAGACTCGGTGAGCAGGTTGTAGCCATCGGTAATGCTCTCGGTTATGGTCAGTCCGTTACTACAGGTATTGTAAGCGCGATCAATCGTGAGATCACAATGGACGACGGAAGCACAGGCGTATTTATTCAGACAGATGCTGCCATCAATCCCGGCAACTCCGGCGGAGCGCTTATCAATATGTCCGGTGAGGTCATCGGTATCAACTCCAGTAAGATCGGCGGCTCT
>CACXGM010000134.1 GCA_902767075.1 uncultured Lachnospiraceae bacterium | reverse complement strand
TTTGTTGCTCTTGTATAGTATCTTTTAGGTAAGAAAATACTTGATTTGGAGATAAATAATGGACAGGATCATTAAGGTTGCTGTTGACGCCATGGGCGGAGATAATGCTCCCGGAGAGATCGTAAAGGGAGTTGTTGAAGCCGTTAACGCAGAAAGCCGGGTTAAGATCTATTTATGTGGAAAAGAACCCGAGATTCGTGCTGAACTTTCCAAGTATACTTATAATGAAGAAGCTGTGGAAATTGTTCATTGCACTGAGGTGATCGAGACAGCCGAGCCTCCCGTTAATGCAGTCAGAAGAAAGAAGGATTCCTCACTTGTCAGGGCGATGTATCTAGTTAAAGAGGGCGAGTGCGATGCACTTGTTACCGCCGGATCCACAGGTGCTTTTCTTGTGGGCGGCCAGATAATCGTCGGACGTATCAGAGGAGTGGAGAGACCACCTCTCGCCACTGTTATTCCCACCACCAAGGGGATATCATTTTTGCTTGACTGCGGTGCAAATGTTGATGCAAAGCCCACTGCCATTGTTCAGTTCGCGCAGATGGGTTCAATATATGCCGAGAATTTCCTGGGTATAAAGAATCCTACGGTAGGTATTGTAAATATCGGTGCCGAGGAGGAAAAGGGAAACGCTCTTGTAAAGGAGACATTCCCACTTTTAAAGGAAGCTGAGGGTATCAACTTTATCGGCAGCTGTGAAGCCAGAGATGTTCCTTATGGGGGAGCAGACGTTGTTGTGGCAGAGGCATTTACCGGTAATGTAGTCCTTAAAATGATGGAAGGTACCAGTGGGGCTCTGGTCAAGATGATCAAGAAGGGCCTGACCAGTACATTTATTTCCAAGATAGGAGCGCTTCTCGCCAAACCCGCTCTTAAAAAGACACTAAAGATCTTTGATACCGAAAGCTACGGCGGTGCACCGCTTCTTGGCTGCAACGGACTTCTTGTTAAAACTCACGGAAGCAGTTCATCCGTGGCCATCAGGAATTCCATTATGCAGTGTGTGAAGTTCACCGACCTTGATATTAACGGAAAGATCAAAGAGCAGTTAAAGATTTCCGAATAGAAATACTTATACAATAAAAACAGATCAGAAAGAAGGATTGTTTATGGAATTTGAAAAATTAAAGTCTATTATAGCAGAGGTACTTAATGTAGATCCCGAGGAGATCACCATGGAGACCACTTTTACCGATGATCTCGGTGCTGATTCTCTGGATGTTTATCAGATCATTATGGGCATCGAGGATGCTTTTGATATAAAGGTTGAAGAGGAAGCTGCGGAGCAGATCACCACTGTAGGGCAGGCTGTTGAACTTATCAAGGACGCTCTCAACTAATTTTATGGGATCATTCCCATTTGATCAGACATTTGGAACGAGGATTCCCGGATGGAAGATTACATCCGGGATTTTTTAGGTATTTAACATGCGCAATGATATTTCTGAACTGGAGAAACTCATAGGCTATGAGTTTAAGGATAAGAAGCTTCTTAAACAGGCCTTGACTCACAGTTCCTATGCCAATGAACAAAAGATCAACAGATCGGGTGATTATGAAAGATTGGAATTTTTAGGAGATGCGGTTTTGGAAGTTGTCTCCTCCGAATTCCTTTTTCATAAGTATCCGGACCTTCCCGAAGGCAAGCTGACAAAGCTTCGCGCTTCTATGGTGTGTGAGCCTTCCCTTGCTATCTGTGCCAGAGACCTGGATCTCGGCTCATATATTTTGCTTGGAAAAGGAGAGGAATCAACCGGTGGAAGAAATCGAGAGAGCATCACTTCTGATGTAATGGAAGCCATAATCGGCGCAATTTTCCTTGACGGCGGAATGGAAAAAGCAAAGGCACATATCGAGAGATTCGTTTTGTCGGATCTTGAGGATAAAGCCTTGTTTTATGACAGCAAGAGCACACTGCAGGAGGTCTTGCAGGGTGAATTACGCAAAGATTTTGAATATATTCTGAATGCTGAGAGAGGCCCGGAGCACGATAAGGAATTTGATGTATCTGTTATCGTGGACGGAAAAGTCTTGGGAAACGGAAAAGGTCGTACCAAAAAAGCGGCGGAACAGCAGGCTGCTTATCAGGCATTACTAAAGTTGAGAGATAAAGGTTATGTTTCTAAAAAGTATTGAAGTTCAAGGATTTAAATCTTTTGCAAACAAGATCGAGTTCAAATTTCACAATGGTATAACAGGTATCGTCGGACCTAACGGTTCCGGTAAGAGTAATGTAGCAGATGCGGTAAGATGGGTTCTGGGTGAGCAGAGCGTTAAGCAGCTTCGAAGCGACAATATGCAGGACGTTATTTTCTC
>CACXGM010000133.1 GCA_902767075.1 uncultured Lachnospiraceae bacterium | reverse complement strand
TTGCGTTTTTGATCTTCTTTGTGGGAACCATCGTTTTTCCCATTCAGGCAAAATTCGTGAACACCATTCCCATGACCATCAAGACCTCCTTTGTATATGCTTTCAGACATTTTCCGGCGACACTTTTGGTCCTTATTGCAGAAGCCGCTCCCTTCTCGCTTTTCTTTATCGGGAATCTGGGAATCCTGCTCTTTCCCTTAGAGCTGTGCTTTTGCTTCTCAGCCCCCGCTCTCCTGAATGCACATCTATACAATAAGCATTTTAAAAAATCCGAGGAGGCTTATCTCGAAAAACATCCCGAGGAGCGCCCCGGAAACGAAGATGAACATATCTTCAGCGATGAAGGTCAGGAATAAAAAAATCTTGTTCACCCTCACAGAGATGTGATAAAATAGTACAAAACAACCTGAAGGAAAAGGATGGTGCGAATATGAGTAAAAGATTATCTCAGTTGGAAGTCGATACTTTAGTTGATGCTTTAAACACGTTAAGATCGTACGCGGACGACAATAACGCCGTCACCGAAGACATCCTCAAGAATCAGGTTGTCCTCACCCAAAAGGAGATCGACGGTCTCATTGCTACCCTCAGTGATTACAATGAAGCACCGACCATCAAGACGAATGTCAATGTTACACTTTCTCAGGGCGAGATAGATTCCCTTATCGATGCCCTCAATTCCATCAAGCAATATGATTCCGTCGATGCTCTCGACACAGAGATCTCGACAAATCAGTCAGTTCTTTCCCAGCTTGAGATTGATAAGCTTCTTACCACTCTCCTTTCGCTGAAGAAGGACTGATATAAAACTTTAAACTAATAAAGGTGATCACCCCGGGGTGACCACCTTTTTATTTTGATCTAAAGAAATCTTGCCTGAAGATACGAAGTACTCTCAATTTCCTCCCGAGTCTTCTGACCGTACTCTTCAAGAAAATCCGTCCATTCTTCATCGCTGCTCATAAAGACCGGACGCGGCGGCGTCTCACCTGACTTTTTTGCCTTCTCAGCTGCCTTCTTCTCATCCTCCATTTTCTTTCTGATGGCGCTCTGCACCCCCTGAAGGCGATCCGTCATTGCAGCCATTTCTCTGGCATTTAAGACATCACCGACGATATAGCGGAGCATTCCGGGCTCAAGCGCCAGAATATTGTGGGCTACTTCAAGGTCCAGAGCCGGAAGTACAAAGTTCCCGTCTTGGTCCTCTACTCCAATCAGTCCTCCGATAATCCCCTCCTCTTTTATTCTCTTATAGGACATAAGCCCAAAGGCCATATCATTATCTATGCCTGTGATGCCTTCTATGGTAAAAGCTCCGGGATTATGTTCATCCACTTTCATTTGAGCCGTATAATTTCCGATATGTCTGTCGGTCTGCCCGCAGATCAGATCAAATACCTGGAGTGCAAAGCATTGCTTTGCCGCTTTCACAGAGTATTCTCCGAACCGGAATTCCTGCTCATCCATAAGCGTCATCATTTCCGTTCCCTTTGCTTCTTCCATGACGATGCCTTCTTTTTGTTCCCCTCCGATCTCGACTCTGGCCATATCGCAGCCAACGACACAGTCTCCTATCCCGAGGAACTTGGCAAGTCTGGAGGTTGCAACATTGCGCGACGAAAGATTTCTTCCCTTCTCGATCTCCGGTCCGCGCCTGGCTACATATGCCGCAAACATGGGCTTATCCAGATCTTTTACCACGCCAAAGCAAGTTTCGGAAACCGACATATCTTTCTTAAGTCTGACCTTTTCTTTTAACAGCTGCTCTATTTCATCATATTTTCCCTGCTGATACAATGCGCCTACTGAAGCATCGATCTCATTTACCCTATTGTCACGTTGCTCTCTTCCCGCTTTCGAGGCCTCGTATTCCCGATAAAACAATGTGCTCCTCAGTTCAGGAAACCTTTCTTCATATTCTGCCAGTTTTTCCGGTCCACTGAGCAATCCTTCCAAAAAACCTCTCGGAGACATTTTTGATCTCTTTTTTATGACATTCTCATAAAAATTCTTCAGATCGGCTGCCACCTGTAGCTTCGTTGTGATGGTACTGCGGATTTTTTCCTTGTCCGTCTGACTCATATCCTTGAATTCTTCATCCTGCGGATCAGCCAGCCTTGCAATAATATCGTTATTCTTTCTTACATACTCACTGAAGGACTCTGCAAAGGTTCCGGCTTCCAATGCTTCTTTCTTTTTGAAAAACTTTTTTGTTCCGTTTTTCTCGATAACAGAAATCTCCGAGGTGTTTCCCCCGGCCTTGCTTATTCTGACTCCGTCTCTTCCGTTCACATACTTCTGTGTCCGGTTTTCCCTGACGATCTGACGCCAGGTTTTCTCCCCGTCAGCGGTGATCTCAGCGTGAACACTGTCCGCGTTGGTCTTTAATGCAGACAGTTCTTCCACTGCTTTGTCGTATATATTCTGTACCTTTTCCTTGCGAACCTGCCCCTCCACAGTCCAGGGATTGTGTGTTTCTATATACTGAAGACAATCAGCGATCAGATGGCGGTATCTGTCCTCCATGGCTTCGATCTGCGCGGAAAAAGCCTCCTGATCCAGCACCACCGGAAAATCAAGAAACAAGTCGAAGGCCTCGATTGATAGGAGAATCTTGTTCATACTCTCCGAATGCTTTGTCCTTTCACCCTTTTCATCACCGACCTTATAGGATGCCGTGCGAAGCTGTTCTCCCATCTGTTCTATGGTCAGGTTTTCAGGCAGGCTCTCCCTTGTTTTTTGTTTGACACTCTTTTTTTTCTTTTTATGTGCAGTGTCATCCACCATAAAGGCGCCGAATATCCCTGCGTTTTTCTTCAGTTCTGTTCTGTTGATCTGACCTGCATTTATCTCACCTGATTTCTTTTGAACCTTTAACTGATCATCCTTCGCCATCTTCATCCTCCTCTGCATCTATATCTTTGATCAGATCAACATAACCGTACCGATCCACACCGGGCCATATCTTTTCTATGAGTTTAATATCGTTTTCCCTGCTGCAGCGCACCGCAATATTTGTATCCGGCTCACAGTTCCGCATAGCCCCTTCAATTGCTGATCTTATAAGTCCGAGGATCATTTGAGATGCTTTAGTACCGCCGTTTACTCCGAGTCTGATCACCTCCGGGTACCCGAGTATCCCCTTATAGATCAAAATACAGCCCTTTCCGAATTCCTCATCAAAATAAAAGCT
>CACXGM010000132.1 GCA_902767075.1 uncultured Lachnospiraceae bacterium | reverse complement strand
GATTCAAAGGCTGATGCGGAGAACAGGATCATAGTTTCCGTACATGCATACACACCTTATAATTTCGCACTCAATCAGGACAAGTCACAGGGGGCATCGGATAAGTTCTCCGTGACCTCCTCAAAGAACAAGGAAGAGATCGACTGGTTTATGAGCAGTCTCTACAACAAGTTTATTTTGAAGGGTACTCCCGTTATCATCGGAGAATTCGGTGCTCTGGATAAGGATAATACCGAAGCGAGAATGCAGTTTACCGCATACTATATTTCGACTGCGAGACATTATGGTATGAGCGCCTTCGTATGGGATAATAATGCATTAAATTCATCCGGAGAGAATTTCAGACTCATAGACAGAGCTACTCTTAATTGGGCTTTTCCGGAGATCGTCGATCAGATGATGTATTATTGCAGGGATGACGCGGAGTAATATACTTACATGTTTTCAGCCATTAATAAAAAACAGAACACAGGAAAGCAGGTCAGGCGAGTACTTGAGGTGATCATGGTCCTCGCCCTTGCACTGTATCCTTTGAGATTCATACACAGAGGTCTTGACCTGTGGGATGTGGGATACAATTATGCCAATTTCCAATTTATGGGGACTGATTCTATGGACCCCATGTGGCTGTTTTCCACATATCTGGCTACGGCATTGGGCCATCTGTATACTTTGCTCCCCTTTGGAGAGACAATAATCGGACTGAATTTCTATACGGGGATGATGGTGAGTATCATCGCCGTTTCTTCCTATATCTTCTGCACCAGACGACTGAAGATCCCCCAGGGAGCTGCGTTCATCGGAGAGTTTGCAGCCATCAGTCTGTGCTGGTGTCCCACCGCACTTTTATACAATTATCTGACATACCTGCTTTTGCTGGTAAGTGTGATCAACCTTTATGTGGGCTTGAAAGAGGGAAAGAGAAGGTATTTGTACGTTGCGGGTATATGCCTGGGTCTGAATGTTTTCACCAGATTTTCAAATCTGCCGGAGGCCGGACTTATTGTGGCTGTTTGGGCTTATGAACTTATGGTCTTTATAGAAAAGATCAGAGGGGACAGAAATTCCGCAGTCAAAAAGAAAGAGCGAAGAGAGTTTTTCAAACATCTTGTATTCAGAACATTCTGGTGCGTTTTCGGTTATGCTTCCGCAGTGGGTGGAATGCTTCTTTATATCGGGATCAGATATGGGCTGGACAATTATATTGCAGGGATAAAGAGTTTGTTTGCCATGACTGAGGAGGCATCGGGTTATTCTGCTTTTTCCATGCTGTATTCAATATTTATCGGATACAGGGGTAACCTTAGATGGTTAGGTCTTGTGGTGGCATTTGTTTTTGTAGGGTCCATTATCGTCTGCGCTGGAAAGCTTGCAGATGCGCAGTTCGGTATTGTCTGGGGTAAACGCGGTATCTTCGGAAAGAAGTTTTCATACACCGGCTTGGCTTATTTTATATGTGTTCTGATCGCCGGATTTATGGTTTATCTTCTCTGCGTCATCAGATTGGGAAGCGGGGAGTATTCCGCATTCGGATACGGTGCATATGATGAATACAGTTTTATCACTGTGCCGGGCATTGTACTTACAATGATCATGATCCTGTGGGCTTTGGGTGAGATCTTTTTTACAAGAGATGATATTAACGAGAAGCTGATATCAGGATTGGTGCTGCTGGTACTTCTTATTTCGCCAATCGGAAGTAACAATGGTCTCTTATCTGTTCTGAACAATCTGTTTCTGGCAGCGCCATGGTTTGTCTGGCGTCTTTGGAAGCTTCTTGTCAGAGAGGAGCCCTATGCTCTCCGGATGAGACCCTTTTTTAAGGAAAACAAGGACAAGAACCTTTTTATAAGGCGTCTGCTTCTTGTTAAAAGCGGTTTTTCAGATTTTCCGATCAAGATTTTTCTTATAGCATTGCTGGGACTTTGTTTTGTCAGATTCATTTGGTTTGGTGCGACTTTTTCATTTACGGAGGCACACAATACCCGGAATGTTCACAGCGAGATTGATGATGACCCCGTGTTTGTGGGGATCAGAATGTCGGAGGACAAGGCAGTGGCCATGGAAGGTCTTCTTAATTATCTCAATGCAAATGATATAAGAAATGGTAAGAAGCTTATTACCTATGGATATATTCCTGCCCTTTCGTTTTATCTGCAGATGCCTTCGGAATTCAATCCCTGGGTGGATCTGGCATCATATAAATATGCTGTGATGGAAGAACAGATCGATAAAACTATCGAGTCGGAGAATCTGCCCCTTGTCATTGTTACGCCGGAGTTGGCTAAATATGCGGATGGAAAAGATGATGAGATCGAAGGCTCGGAGATCACGGACAGAAAGTGGCTGCTTATCATGAAGCTGCTTGAAGCGGGTGAATATAAGCTGACCTATAGCAACGATAAATTCGCGGTATTTGTTGATGGAAGATAATGGATTATTTCAGATACATATATCGGCGAGAGGGCTCGTCGAGTTTCTGCTTCGAGAAGGGAGCATAGACAATCGTATCGGAGGGGGCGCAGAGCTTGCTGCGATGCAGGAAGGGAGCAGGATACACCGAATGATACAGGGGAAAATGGGACCGGATTACTCGGCCGAGGTTCCCCTGTTTTTTTCGTGTGCAAAAGAAAAGTACGAGCTTCATATAGAAGGCCGCGCTGACGGAATTATCGTAAATGACGAGGGTGTGACCATAGATGAGATAAAAGGTACCTACAGAAAACTTGAATATATGTCAGAGCCTGTGGGAGTGCATCTTGCCCAGGCAAAGTGCTACGCCTATATGTATGGCAGGGATAAAGAACTCGATGAAATGCGGGTGAGACTGACCTACTGTAATCTTGAAACGGAAGAGATCAGATATTTTTATCAGGATTACACCTTCTCTGAACTTAAGGAGTGGTTCGAGGGACTGATAAACGAGTACCACAGGTGGGCAGAACTCAGATGTCTTCAGTATCTCAGAAGACAGGAGACCATCTCCGGGGTGGAATTTCCATATCCGTACAGAGAGGGGCAAAAAGAACTGGCCACTCAGGTATATCAGACCATAGCAAACAAGCGAAAACTCTTCCTGGAGGCACCCACCGGTGTCGGAAAAACTCTCACAACGATTTTTCCGGCTGTAAAAGCTATCGGAGTAGGTAAAGCGGACCAATTATTTTATCTGACGGCAAAAACCATCACAAGGGCGGTGGCAGAGGAAACCTTCGAACTGTTGAGGGATAAGGGACTTCGGTTCAGAAGCCTTACCATTACGGCGAAAGAGAAGGTTTGCTTTAAAGAAAAAGCAGACTGTAATCCTGCAGCCTGTGAGTATGCTGACGGGCACTATGACAGGGTGAATGAGGCACTTTACGCTCTTTTATCCGAAAATGAGGTGCTCTCCAGAAATGTGATAGAGGAATATTCACATAAATACAAGGTTTGCCCCTTTGAACTGGCGTTGGACGCATCCTTATTTGCAGATGCCATTATATGTGATTACAATTATGTTTTTGATCCCAATGTGAAGCTTCAGAGATTTTTTGCAGACGGAGTTCAGGGCAGCTATATCTTTTTGATCGATGAAGCGCATAACCTTTTGGAACGCGGAAGGGAAATGTACAGCGCGGAACTGATAAAAGAAGATTTTATGTCTCTGAGAAGAGAAATAAAAAAGACTATAATGTCAGAAACATCGAATGATGGTAGACATAATCAAATAAAAGGACAATTGTTATTTGACTTTAAAAGTGCCGCAATCACGGAAAATACAACGGATTGGGATTTAGCGACAGACGAATCGGAAAAAGGCGGTTCTGATGAGACGACAAATGAATTGACGGATAAACTGACAGGCGAAGTGACAGAAGATCCGACGCTCGACACCTTGTATTACTCATCAGGAAAGGTGAACAAAAGCTCTGCCAAGAGTATTTTTGTAAAAAGAGGATATGCCGAGAAAATAGTTTACCTTTTGGAGAAGTGTAACAGAGTCCTTTTGGAGATGAAGCGGGAATGCGAGTACGGAACAGTTGTCGAGGATATTGATGATTTTGTCAAACCTTTGACCAGATTGTACTCTGCCATGAGTGACTATCTGGAAGAGAGAGAGTCCAAGCCGCCTGATATTATGGATGAATTCCTGGACTTCTTTTTCGAGGTGGCTCACTTTCTGGCTATGTATGAGCTGATGGATGAAAACTATGTCAAATACACTCGGATAGAGGACGATGGGCAGTTTGTGATCAAGCTGTTTAATGTAAATCCCAGGGAAAATCTGAAAAGCTGCATGAAAAAAGCAGTCAGTACGATACTCTTTTCCGCGACACTTTTGCCCATACAGTATTATAAGAAACTTCTCGGAGGGGATCCTGAAGATTATGAGGTATATGCAAAGTCTGTCTTTGATCCTGCTCAGCGGGGAATCTTTGTGGCAGATGATGTGACCAGCAAGTATACCAGACGTTCTGATGAAGAATTTACCAGGATCGCTGAACATATAGAGGAACTGGTACATGGCAAAAAAGGAAATTATCTGGTTTTTTGTCCATCCCATTCATTTATGCACAGCATATATGATATATATTCCCAAAGGATGGCGGCGCCGGACGAAGAATGTATAATGCAGCTGGAGAATATGTCGGAGGACGACAGGGAGGATTTTCTGGGATTATTTGAGACTGAAAACAATCTTACGGCATTTTGCGTTCTGGGCGGTATATTCAGCGAGGGGATCGATCTCAAGGAAGAGCGGCTGATAGGCTCGATTATAGTGGGAACAGGTCTCCCGCAGGTATGCTTTGAGAGAGAACTTTTAAAGGCACATTTTGAGGAAGAAGGGGAGGATGGCTTCGATTATGCGTACAGATTCCCCGGAATAAATAAGGTGCTTCAGGCGGCGGGGCGCGTCATCAGAACGGAAAAGGACAGAGGAATAATAGCTTTATTGGACGAGAGATTCCTGCAAAACAATTATAAAAAGCTTTATCCTTTGGAGTGGCAGAGTATCAGGAGAGTAAATGCAGTCACTGTGGCTGAAGCTGTGGAAGATTTCTGGGCAGGTCATTGATCATAAGGTTGGATTTATAAATATTTGTATTTAAACAGGCAATTAATCTTAATTAGTTGCCTGTTTTTCACTTTGAGCAGGAGACAGGGTATAAATATAACCCCAATCTGTTGACATAATTTTAATGAATACACATGATATTGTGGTGAAAAACCGCCAATTTATGTTAACTATTTAACAATAGTTTTGATGTCGTTTATGCAAATAATCCGCTGCTGACATCTGATTTCTGAAATTTACGACATACAAGTCATTTTGTGGATAACTTTGTGGATAGTGTGGATTATGCTAGGAAAAACACGCGGTTTACATGTGGATTACTGACATGAAATTATGACAAAGGCTTTGGCGTCAAAGGTGAAATTTGCAAGAACAGGGGTGTCGACACATCATCTGGTGGCATCGAATTATGTAACTCACAAAATAATGCGTTTCGGTTTACATAAGAATGCAAATATAATCTATACTTTTAGAATAAAATGTGGGAAAATAGAAATATGGATTTAGAAAAATGAATTCAGTTGCAAAATGGAGGATGAAAAAAATATGTGGGCATATGAAAGTGTTTTTTATCAGATATATCCGCTGGGATTTTGCGGAGCGCCCTTTGAAAATGACGGAGTGGCACAGAGCAGAATACTTAAGGTGATCGACTGGATCCCTCATATGAAGAAACTCGGTATAAATGCCCTGTATTTTTCGCCGGTTTTTGAGTCCGATACCCATGGATATAACACCCGTGATTATAGGAAGATAGACACCAGACTCGGCACTAATGAAGACTTTGCTCATGTATGCCAAAAGCTTCACGAAAACGGGATCAAGGTGGTCCTGGACGGTGTATTCAATCATGTGGGACGCGGATTCTGGGCCTTTCAGGATGTGCTGAAGAATCGTGAGAATTCCCGATATGTCAATTGGTTTTCCAGGATCGCCTTTGACGGCAATTCCAATTATAATGACGGATTATGGTACGAGGGCTGGGAAGGCAATTACGACCTGGTTAAGCTTAATCTTGGAAATGAGGAAGTGGTCAGGCACATTCTGGACAGTGTGACAGAGTGGGTCAAAGAGTTTGATATAGACGGCCTGAGACTTGATGTGGCGTATTGTCTTACAGATGAGTTCTGCAGGCGCCTCAGGGCGCACTGCGACGGAATAAAGGAAGATTTTTTCCTGGTGGGGGAAGTCCTCCACGGGGAATACGGACGTATGCTGCAGGCAAAGAATCTTCATTCCCTGACCAATTATCAGTGCTATAAAGGGCTTTATTCAGCCTTTAACAGCTATAATATGTTTGAGATAGTTCATTCCCTGTCAAGGCTTTTTGGACCCGAGGATTGGACTGTAGCAAGAGGCAGCCACCTTTTCAGTTTCTGTGATAATCATGATGTGAGCAGAATAGCATCGATCCTTGAAAATAAGAACCATTTGCCGCTTGTATATGCTATGTGCTTCGGAATGCCGGGCATACCCATCATATATTACGGCAGCGAATGGGGCGCGCAGGCTCGAAAGGAAGAGGGAGATCCTGCACTCAGGGTTTCTTTTGACAAGCCTGAATGGAATGAATTAACTGATTTTCTGGCTAAGCTTGCGGAGGCTAAAAAGAATTCTAAAGCGCTTAATTACGGAGATTTCAGACAGGTGCTCTTAACGAACCGTCAGTGTATTTTCCAGAGATACTGTGACGGTGAGAGAGTGCTGGTGGCTATAAACTGTGACAGTAATCCTTTTACCGCACATTTTGATGCAGGATGCGGAAAGGCTGTCGATCTTATCACCGGAGATGAACATGACTTTGGGGGCGGAAGCGAATTGCCTCCATACAGTGCTTTTTTCTGGAAATGTGAGCATTGATATGATAGAATAGTCGTGACGAAAGATGCATAACGACTGTTACTAAAGTACTTTGCGAGGAGGTGTTCTTATGTCAAAAGAAGAATGGAAAGAAAGCGGAACCGAGCTTGGGCACGCATTTAAGACATTTGGAAAAACATTTGTACGCTCTGCGGAGACCACTACCGATAGGGTGGTTGACTGGGCGGATGATATCACAAAAAAAGAAAAGGATGAGGGAGAGTTTCAAGCCCAGCCTAATAGCAGCGTCTATAGTGACGGCAGCTGGAAGCAGGTGGGAAGAGAGCTTGGAAACGGATTTGCCGGGATCGGTAAATCGTTGCTTCACACTGTCGGAATAGCGGACAGCGACAAAAAGGATGATCAGTAGAAGAACTTAAAAAATCTTAGGAGCTAAACAGAATATCGATATAAATCAACAGAAGATAAAAAAGCTCCGGGGCATTAGAGCCTCGGAGCTTTTGTGTCAGGATCATTTAGTTTAATGTGAGAGGATCGATCCCCTGCTCCTGCTGCTTCATAGCGCGAACCTTGGTGGAGAGACCAAAGAGATTTATGAAGCCTTCTGCATCATGGTGATCATAGAGATCTCCTGTGGTGAAGGATGCGATGCTCTCGTTGTAGAGAGAGTAGGGGGATGTGGTACCAGCCTTGATGATGTTACCCTTGTAGAGCTTGAACTTAACTTCACCGGTAACATACTTCTGGGTTGACTCGATGAATGCCTGCTCTGCTTCGCGAAGAGGGCTGAACCACTTTCCTTCGTATACAAGGCTTGCGAACTTTCCGCCCATCTCCTTCTTGAATGCGTAGGTATCGCGGTCAAGGATGAGCTCCTCAAGCTGGTTGTGAGCCTCCATAAGGATGGTTCCGCCGGGAGTCTCATAAACGCCGCGGCTCTTCATTCCGACTACGCGGTTTTCAACGATGTCGATGATTCCGATTCCGTGCTTTCCGCCCAGCTTATTGAGCTTTCTGATTATATCGGAAACCTTCATCTTTTCACCGTTAACGCTCTTGGGAACGCCGGCCTCAAAGGTCATGGTCACATATTCGCCCTGATCGGGTGCCTTTTCGGGGGTAACACCCAGAACAAGAAGATGATCGTAGTTGGGCTCGTTTGCGGGATCCTCCAGCTCAAGTCCCTCGTGGCTGATGTGCCAGATATTACGGTCACGGCTGTAAGAACTGTCAGCAGAGAAAGGAAGATTGATCCCGTGCTGCTTGCAATACTCAATCTCGGATTCGCGGGAGTCGAGAGTCCACTTCTCATTTCTCCATGCAGCGATGATCTTGATATCGGGAGCAAGAGCTTTGATACCGAGTTCAAAACGGATCTGATCGTTGCCCTTTCCGGTAGCGCCGTGGCAGATAGCGGTAGCGCCCTCTTTACGAGCTATTTCCACAAGTCTCTTAGCGATAAGGGGTCTTGCCATGGATGTTCCGAGAAGATATTTATTCTCGTAAACAGCACCTGCCTGTACACAGGGAACAATGTAGTCGTCACAGAACTCATCGGTAACATTTTCGATATAGAGCTTGGAAGCGCCACAGAATTTTGCACGCTCCTCCAGTCCGTCAAGTTCCTCTTCCTGACCACAGTCAACACATACGCAGATGACTTCGTAATCAAAATTCTCCTTCAGCCAGGGAATGATAGCAGTGGTATCAAGTCCGCCGGAGTACGCTAAGATAACCTTTTCCTTCATATTTTCCTCCTCTGCGCGAGGCTTTGCCCGCGTGATTTTTTATTTTCTTCGATTACTATACATCTCAATTATGAATAGTGCAATAGATAAATTGAAAATTTGGTATAAATATTCGAAATACACAATGCATTATTCATGAATATCTGTATAAATATACAAAATTGCAAGATTTGAGTGCATAAAAATAAAAAAGTGTTGAATATATTTTTAAAAGTGTTATTCTATAGAAGCAAGTGCTCCTAAAGAAGGGCAGACGGCGTCTGAAAAATGTACGCTGTTTTTAGGAATGCAAATAAATACAGAGGTATGGTCATGAAATATACTATACGCAGGATGGAAATCGAAGATTATGACGGGGTGAGAAAGCTTTGGATGTCGATCCATGGCTTTGCGATAAGAAGTCTGGATGATTCCAGAGAGGGCGTAGAAAGATTCTTAAAGAGAAATCCGCTGACATCTACGGTGGCAGTATCCGAAAGCGGAGAGATCGTAGGGGCAATACTCTGTGGTCACGACGGACGAAGAGGATGCCTGTATCATGTATGCGTGCGGGAGGATTGCAGACGCAACGGTATAGGAAAGGATATGGTTGTGTTTTGCATGAACGCATTGAAGGATGAAGGGATCAACAAGGTCAGCCTCATTGCCTTCACTAAAAATGATATAGGAAATGCTTTTTGGAACTGTATCGGATGGACGAAAAGACTGGATTTAAACTACTATGATTTCACTCTTAATGAGGCGAATATCACAGCATTTAACCAATAATGAAGACACGCGGATATACAATGAAAACACGTGAATATACCATTAAATAACATGCGAGGTTTAATATGAAAGAGATAAAGGGCGGTATTACATCACCGAAGGGATTTAAGGCAGCGGTAACTGCTGCGGGAATAAAATATCAGGGAAGGACGGACATGGCCATGGTAACCTGTGAGGTGCCCTGCGAGTGTGCGGGAACCTTCACCAGCAATGTGGTAAAGGCTGCGTGTGTGCAGTGGGATCAGAAACTGGTATATTCCGGACGTCCCATGCAGGCTGTGGTGGTCAATTCCGGAATCGCAAATGCCTGCACCGGCAAGGAGGGCTTTGATGCCTGCGAGGCTACGGCAAAGGCTGTTGAAGCAGCTCTGGGAATCCCTGCCGACACGGTGGCTGTGGCGTCAACCGGAGTAATAGGAATGCAGCTTCCGGTTGAGAGACTTGAAAATGGTGTAAAGGCTATGGCTAAGACTCTTGAAGCTTCAATTGAGGCTTCCACCGCTGCCTCCAAAGCTATCATGACAACGGATACCGTCAACAAGGAGATCGCCGTTACCTTTGAGGCTGACGGAAAACTGATCACTCTCGGCGGAATGAGCAAGGGATCGGGAATGATACATCCCAATATGTGCACCATGCTCGGCTTCCTCACCACGGACCTGGCTATAGATAAGGGGCTTATGCAGGAGGCACTCAGCGAGGTTATAAAGGATACCTTCAACATGATAACGGTTGACGGAGATACTTCCACAAACGATACCCTTCTTCTTATGGCAGACGGTCTGGCACAGAATACAAGGATCACTTCTAAAAACAGCGACTATGCTTCTTTCAAAGAAGCTCTGTTCTATGTATGCAGATATCTGGCGAGAAGGATGGCATCTGACGGTGAGGGTGCTACAAAGCTGTTTGAGGCAAAGGTTGTGAATGCAAAGACAAAGGAGGATGCCAGAATCCTATCGAGGGCTATCGTGGGATCAAATCTTTCAAAAGCGGCTATCTACGGATGTGATGCCAACTTCGGAAGATTCCTGTGTGCGATGGGATATTCCGGTGCACAGTTTGATCAGAATGATGTGGAACTGTTCTTTGAGAGCAGTGAGGGCAGGCTTCAGGTCTTTGACAAGGGAACACCCCTTGATTTTGATGAGGAACTGGCTGTGAAGATCATGAAGGCTTCAGAGGTTACCGTATATGTAGATATGCATGAGGGAAGCGAAGAAGCTACTGCCTGGGGCTGTGATCTGACCTATGACTACGTTAAGATCAATGCCGATTACAGATCATGATGATCGAATAAGTCTTATTGAAGAAAAAAAGTATTTCTGATATTATAAAATTTACGGGATTAAGGAGATTATGAGATGGCACAGGATATGCAGGAGATCATGAAAAAGGCTGAAGTGCTCATAGAAGCGCTTCCCTACATTCAGAGATTTAACCGCAAGATCATAGTTGTAAAATACGGCGGAAGCGCCATGGTGGATCCGGAGCTTCAGAAAAATGTGATCAAAGATGTAACCCTTCTGAAACTGGTCGGATTTAAGCCGATCATCGTTCACGGCGGCGGAAAGGAGATCAGTCGTTGGGTGAGCAAGGTCGGCAAGGAGGCGCAGTTCGTTAACGGACTGAGAGTGACCGACGAAGAGACAATGGAAATTGCCGAGATGGTCCTTGGCAGGGTGAATAAGAGCCTTGTTACCATGGTTCAGGAATTGGGAGTGAAGGCTGTTGGAATCAGCGGAAAAGACGGAGGTCTTCTCAGCGTCAATAAAAAGTATTCCGACGGTCAGGATATCGGATTCGTAGGAGATATTAAAAACGTTGATACCAAGGTTCTCTATGATCTTTTGGATAACGATTTTCTGCCTATCGTGGCACCAGTCGGCCTGGATGATGAGTTTCAGACCTATAATATAAACGCGGACGACGCGGCATGTGCCATTGCTAAAGCTGTCGGCGCGGATAAGCTGGTGTTCCTGACAGATATAGAAGGCCTTTACAGAGACATTAATGACAAGACAACATTTATCTCCAGACTTACTGCTTCGGAGGCGGATGAACTTATCTCCGGCGGTATTATCGGAGGAGGAATGCTTCCCAAACTTAACAACTGCACCTCCGCGATCCGTGCCGGTGTCAGCAGAGTGCATATTCTTGACGGAAGAGTTCCTCATTGCCTCCTTCTTGAGATCTTTACCAACGAAGGTATCGGAACTGCTATATTAGCGGATGATGACAATCTTGTGACCAATGCATAACATGTGATTTTGAATAAACGAGGCTGATTATGGGACAGAAAATGACTGATCTGATCAGTGAAGCCGAGGAGGCTTTACTCCATACATATAACAGATACCGGATCGTGCTGGACAGAGGAGAGGGTGTTTATCTCTACGACCTGGAAGGAAAAAAGTATCTGGATTTCGTGGCCGGTATAGCTGTCTTTGCTTTAGGCTACTCAAATGATGAATATAAGGATACCCTGAAGGCACAGCTTGATAAGCTCCTTCATACATCAAATTATTACTATAATGTTCCCGCTATAGAGGCGGCAAAGCGTATAAAGAAAATGTCCGGAATGGACAGGGTCTTTTTCACCAACTCCGGAGCGGAAGCCATAGAGGGTGCCATCAAGACAGCCAGAAAGTACGGATTCTTAAAGGATGGAAGAACCGATCACGAGATCATCGCGATGAACCATTCCTTCCACGGACGTACGATGGGTGCACTGTCGGTTACCGGAAATAGTCATTATCGTGATCCCTTTGAGCCCGGAATAGGAAATATCAGGTTTGCGGATTACAACGATTTTGATTCCGTAATGAAGAATGTCAATGACAAAACGTGTGCTATTTTATTGGAAACGGTGCAGGGAGAGGGCGGACTTACCCCGGCAGATCCTGAATTCCTCAAGAGTATCCGCAAGGTCTGTGATGAGAGAGATATACTCCTTATTCTGGACGAGATACAGTGCGGAATGGGACGAACGGGCTATGATTTCGCATGGCAAAAGTACGAAGTTAAGCCCGATGTCATGACTTCTGCCAAGGCACTCGGATGCGGCGTACCTGTCGGTGCTTTTATGATGACTGAAAAGGTAGGACAGAATTCTCTGGTGGCAGGCGATCATGGTACCACCTACGGAGGAAATCCTTTTGCCTGTGCGGCAGTTAATAAGGTTCTGGAGATCTTTGAGAGAGATAAGATTTCCGATCATGTAAAAGAGCTTACCCCGTACTTGTGGGGTAAATTGGATGAGATCTGTGCAAAGCATTCTTCCGTAAAAGAGCATCGCGGAGCCGGATTTATGCAGGGCCTTGTATTTGACAAGCCCGTGGCACCCGTCATAAATAAAGCTCTGGATAACGGGCTCATACTTATCAATGCCGGTGCGAATATCCTGAGGTTTGTTCCGCCTCTGGTAATTGAAAAGGAACACATCGATGAGATGGCTGAGATCCTTGATAAGTGCATTGAGGACTAAGTACATCACAGCGAAAAATTAAACATAGATTCAAGGTATGTAATGGAATTTCAGCGTAGAATAACCAGTGTGATCACTGTGGTTTTGATCACCGCATTACTTTTATATTGCGGAACTTTGGAAATCAATACGGCTCAGCCGGAGGAAAAAGAGGCAGCATGGTACAACAGAAGTGATACCATCTATTTTTGGTATTCTGATGAGAGGATGACGGATTATATCAACAAGGCTGCGGTCAGCTTTGGCGAAGAAAACAATGTTCACGTGCTCCCCATGCTAATCACTCTGGACAACTATCTTGAGGCCGTAAACGAGGCATCCATCGAGAATAATCAGCTCCCCGATGCCTATATTCTTGGCCATGAATCACTGGAAATGGCCACCTTGACAGGCTTGGCAGTTCCGATTGACGATCCGGATAATGTATGTTCATCGGACAACTTCTCTGAAGCCGCATTAAATGCGGTCACATATTCCGGAGAGCTGGTTGGATACCCGTTGGTATATGATACCTGTGCCCTTGTCTACAATGAGGATTATCTTCACGACTGGGCTAATCAGAAGGCTCTTGCTATTCTAAAGGGTGAAGGCGAATCCTTTGTTGACGGTGAATATTTTGAAGAGATAATCATCTCGGATGATGATAAGACAGATGATGAGTCGTCGGAGGATGCCGCAGATGAAACTTCAGGGGAACAGGCTGAAAGCCAGGAGTCCTCAGAACCTGAAAAGGAAGCGGAATATGACGATCTTCCCGAGGATGAGCAGATCAGACTTTTGACTATGAAGACCGAAGAGGTATACACCGGAGCAATACCGGAGACTCTTAACGAGCTTCTCACCATAGCGGACAGCTACAGTGCTCCCGCAGGCGTAGACGGCGTTATGAGCTGGGATGTATCCGATATTATGTATAACTTTTGGATCATCGGTGACGTAGTAAATCTGGGGGGCCCTTCCGGAGATGATAAAGAACATCTGGTATTTAACAACCAGGACACGGTAAATTGTCTTCTCAGATATCAGTATTTACACCATTTCTTTAATATTGATTCCTCCCTTGCCAGCTATGATAAGGTTCTCCAGGACTTTATCGACGGTAAGATGATCTTCACCATCGCATCTGTGGACAGCGTGGAGAGGCTCAGGGAGGCAAAGGAAGACGGAAGCCTGAGCCACGAGTACGGATTTACCCGTATTCCCATCGTGGATGAGGGTACGATGTGCAGATCAATGTCAATGACTGAGGTTGTCGCCATCAACGGTTATTCCGAAAAGAAGGATATAGCCAATGCCTTTGCAAGATATATCACTTGCGATTTCGCATCGGAGCTTTACCCCAGAACCGGCCAGGCAGCATGTAATATTCATGCCAATGAAGGCTACGAAGGACTGGATGTTTTCGATGCGGAATATGCAGACAGCGTGCCTCTTCCAAAGATAATCGAACTCGAGAATTTCTGGATGGAGCTTGAAGCACTATTCGCCAGAGTATGGGACGGAGAAGACGTTGCTTCGCAGCTTCAGGAGCTTGAAGAGACGGTTAACCTTTTCTTTACTCGTAATTAACGGCTCAGCGGCAGTTTCCTCTATATGGAGGGAATATGCTTTATAATATAAAAAAATATATAATAACGGCCTTTATTCTTACAACCATTGTCTTCGGCGGCTGTGCTTCAAAGGATAAGGTCCTGACCTTTGGCCTGGATTCTCCGGAGAAGGCGGATGATAATCCGGATGATATACCGGGGAACGAACAGAATGTGTCCGGGGAGGATACGGGAGAGTCCGCGGCAGATGCAGAGAGTGAGGGGGAGAAGAGTGATGAAGACAGTTCTTTATTGTGCGTATACGTCTGCGGTGCGGTAAATGATCCCGGAGTGTTTTTTTTGCCTGAAGGAAGCAGGATAAAGGATGCATTGGTTCTTGCAGGAGGACTTTCACAGGACGCTGACTTGGTCAGGATAAATCTTGCTGAAAAGATATTTGACGGTGAGCAGATTTATTTCCCCAAAGAGGGTGAAGAGGTTTTGACCGTGTCGGATACGGGAAGTCCGGGAACAGGTAATGATCTCGGTCCGATGGAGGAATCCGGTTTGGTAGATATCAACCGGGCTGACAAAAAGCTTCTGTGTACGCTGCCCGGGATCGGTGAAGTCAAAGCGGAGGCTATTATCAAATACAGGGCGGAAAACGGACCCTTTCCCGATATATCCGGGGTAAAACAGGTTCCGGGTATCGGCGAAGGCTTATACGAAAAGATTAAGGACTATATCTGTACAAACAGCAAATAGATGGAGATTTAAGAGAATGTCAAAGAAAGTTCTTGTGGTAGATGATGAAAAACTGATAGTCAAGGGAATCAAGTTCAGCTTAGAGCAGGATGACATGGAAGTTGACTGTGCTTATGACGGAGAGGAAGCCCTTGAACTGTTAAAGAAGAATGAATACGATATAGTCCTTTTGGATCTCATGCTACCCAAGATAGGCGGATATGAGGTATGTCAGCAGCTCAGGGAGTTTTCTCAGGTCCCCGTTATTATGCTCACCGCAAAGGGCGATGACATGGATAAGATCCTGGGACTTGAATACGGCGCGGACGATTATGTTACCAAACCCTTTAATATTCTGGAGGTAAAGGCCAGAATAAAGGCTATTTTGAGACGTACGGAGCATAAAAAGGCTGCTCCGGAAGTAAACAGCAACGAGCTTGTCAGCGGAAAGATCCGCCTTGACCTGGACGGAAGACGTACGTTTATCGGAGAGGAAGAAATCTCACTTACCAGCAAGGAATTTGAAGTCCTGGAGATCCTTATGAGAAATCCGGACAGGGTATACACCAGAGAAAATCTTATGAATCTTGTATGGGGAACGGATTATCCCGGGGATGTCCGTACCGTTGACGTACATATCCGAAGACTCCGTGAGAAGATCGAGAAAGACTCCGGCAATCCTCTTTATGTTCATACAAAATGGGGTGTGGG
>CACXGM010000131.1 GCA_902767075.1 uncultured Lachnospiraceae bacterium | reverse complement strand
TTTCCCGGCTGAAATTATTATACATAGAGAAAGCTCGATCACTCTGGCAATAGTGGTGGCGAGGGCTGCACCGGCTGCCTCCATTCTGGGTGCTCCCAGGAGACCGAATATAAATACCGCATTTAATACAATATTGCTGATCACAGCGCTGGCGCTTATAAATGCGCCGGGAGTGACATGCTCTGTCACCTTCATTATCGCAAGATAACACTGGGAAATTCCGGTGATCAGATATGACCATCCGGCTATTCTTAGATACCTGCTGCCAATGTCTAGCAGTACCGGATCATGTGCAAAAATATGCATCATCGCTCCCGGCACCAGTTCGCATAGCAAAAAGAATATAAGAGAAACCACACCGACTATCGTCAGCATGAGATTAAAGAGTCTTCGTAGAGTGGATTTATCACCTTTTCCCCAGTATTGGGCACCCAAAATCGCTCCTGCGGCCGTAACTGAAGAGATGATCATATTTTGGACAAACTGTATCTGTGTGGCCAGAGAAACCGCCGTCATCTGTTCCTGAGCCACACGCCCCAGCATCAAAGCATCTCCGGCTGCTACCAGAGCCAGCATCAGGCTCTGGAACATTATAGGGATCGACAGCTGCCAAAGCTTTTTATAGAATTCTTTTTTATCTATCTGTAACATCATTTTGACCCTTGGGGACGGAGTCATCGGTCCATTGTCTGAATTTTCTGAAAATGACCCCTTGACTCCGTCCCCAGGGGTCAAAAAATGCGCCCGCTACCCGGAAGATATGCTCCGCATACAGCCTACGCTATGAAAAAAAGAGTCTCCGAGTAATCCGGGGGTAAACCCGGACGCTCTCCGCACGGACGCTAATTCATTATAACATATTAATCCACACTGTGAAGCTTTGTATTTCAGCCCTTCCCGGATATGATATAATGTCTTAGAAAGCCAATTATGGAGGATACAGTTACATGAAAGCCAACGATAAAACCAATGTTATGAGAGTGCTCGATTCAAAAAAGATTTCCTACAACAGCCATACCTACGAGCCCGATGCTACCCTCACCGGAGAACAGATCGCCGGAATCTTGAACGAGGATGCGCGCCATGTTTTTAAAACTCTCGTGACTCAGGGAAAGACCGGTGCTTACTATGTTTTCGTTGTACCCGTGGCGGAGGAATTGGATCTAAAGAAAGCAGCAAAGGCTGCCGGAGAAAAATCCATTGACATGATAAAACAAAAAGAACTGCTTCCTCTGACGGGATACGTACATGGAGGATGTTCTCCCATCGGAATGAAAAAGCAGTTCAAAACATATATTCATGAAACAGCCTCCGGGCTTGATAAAATCTACGTAAGTGCAGGTAAAGTTGGCACCCAGATAGAAGTTTCGCCTTCAGATCTGATATCCGTAACCGGAGCTGTTATATCGGATATAATCGTGTAGCAGTATTTGTATCATTTTATAAAAAATGACCCCTTGACTCCGTCCCCCGGGGTCAATTTTCCGGAGATTCATAATATGACTTTAGTGCCGGATTATTGTCTCCGGGTCTGATGCAGAAATAATCGCCGCTTGCGTTCATTCCGCTGCAATTCTTCATGGTGATCTTTTTCTTTTCCAGATATTCCTCTACAGAAGAAAATTCAACAAAATCATCGTCATATATTCCAAAAGTTTCACTAAACCAATCGGGGGTGAGCCTTACCGGTTCCGGATCTTCCCTGAGATAATCTATCCCACAGGTACTGTTGACAACATTAATGAAGTCTCCCCAGCATTCAGGGAAATCTCCATACCCCGTGACTTTCACAGAGTCATATCCGCTTTTTGTTTTATATACAACTACTACTTTATAAACGAATTCTTTTTTGTAATCCGTATCAGAATTTTCCTTAACGGTATTGGCTGCGTTTATAATATTTCGAAGTTCTTTTCCCGAGATGGTCCTTGGTTGAACGTACCCCTTTTCACTCATATAACAGTTTTTAAGATATCCGTAGCGGCTCTCTTCCCCGGCAGGTACAAGATAGCAGGTATTGTGAGGATAAAACATACTATTGTATATTCCCGGGTGCACATCTGAAGTTATCACCGTTATACTTTCCAGTCCAACCGGGGTATCTTCCCAGGCCTTTTTTATCTTCTTTCCTGCAAAAAAAACGAGAAAAACCGTAGCAAGGCCTCCCACCACGATTATCACCGTTTTAAAGTACCTGTTTATGAGAGAGAGGATCACCCATAACGCAAATGCGCAGCATACATTTATCCGCAGGAAACTTTTCCAACTGAAATTGATATCCGGGCCATAGGAAGGCTGGGGATCATCGATGCTTGTCATGGGTTCCAGATAAAAACCGCTCCAAAAAAGGCCCACTTCTTCTCTGCATTCTCCTCCCCAAACATCCCTCTGATAGGGCATATCTTTTCCGTTATGGACGCAGAAAGATTCTATGCTGCTATAGGATATTGTAAATAGCAGCGGAACCACGATCGAAATCAGAATAATTATGATTATCGGAAGTCTTTTAACTGGTTTTGTTTTGGCCATTAACATTCTCCTTCACACTGTTTCTAATGATTTCCCAACCTGAGCATCTTTTGTAATTCCCATTTGGAAATTCGCACTCTCTGTTCCAGGGTCTGTCAAAGACCATAACCTTAAGATCCGGCAGATGATCAAAGAATCTGAATGCTTTAGGAGAGTCCTCTACCGCATAATCAAAATGCATTTTATAGTAATCTTCGAGTTCCAAGCTGAAATCACTGTTTTTCGCAAAGGAATCTCTACCGTATTTATTTAAACAATACAATTTCACATTTTTTAACCCATGGTTATCAAGCCACATTCGTGACGGCTCAAACGAGCTGAAGGGTCGCCCGGTTATTATTGACACCTCGTGACCTTCGCGGATCCATTCATTAATAGTTTCGGATGCTCCCGGGGTCTCCTCGTAAGACAGCAGCACCTCCGGTTCATGCCCCTTTTTCATGAACCGATCAAACTGTTCTTCATCTAACTCAAAGGTCTTATCAAGATCGAAAAATCTGATTTTATCGTAGGGAATATGCTTATCAAACATTTCCACAGCCAGTTCTGAAAAAGCCCGCGCCGTTTCGCATATACAATCGTCAAAATCAACATATATCTTCATCCGTTTTATTTCCTTGTAAGATACAAAATGTATGTATCGTTAAACACGATCCTGTCTCCTGCCTCAATAACCGCCTTTTTCAACTTCGCAAAGAATTCAGTACGAATAGGGTCGGGGATGACTATATGATCACAGTGCGTTCCGGAAAACTCTACATATTCATCCGCGGTGAACACTCTCTTTCCTTTAAACTCATACCTTTCAACATCCGAATAACCATACCCGGGGGCTGCGGTATAGGTGAATTTCCCATGAGTGTACGCTATCTCCGGCTTATAATACTTATCATAAAGCGCCTGTATCTTTTCATACAAGGACTCATTGTCCGACCTGTATTCAGACTTAGTCAGCATCATTGCCAGAGTTCCACCGGGCTTTAAAAGCTCAAATGTTTTGGAAAATGCGATCTCCTCAGGAATCCACTGTATCGTGGCTGCCGAATAAATCATATCAAATTTCAGATCACCGAAATCATGGGTAATGAAATCATCATTTACTATATTGAAATTAGGCAGCATTCCGTACTTTTCATTCATTTTACGGCACAGGTGCTCACCCAATTCAATGGCATGATATTCGCAGCCTGTTCGAAGCACCGGCTCAGTAGCCTGCCCTGTCCCCGGCCCGATCTCCAGCACTCTCTTACCCGGTCCGATCCCAGCATTTTTATTCAAGAATTCAAACAATTCCTCACTGTATCTCGGACGGAATCTGTCAAACTGATCCGGTATCGTATCAAAAACCCTGCGAAATTCATCCTGCTCCAGCTCGCTTATATCATCATCTGTAACAGGATGAAGCTCTCTATGGTCTGCGCGGTAGATATTTCCCACAACGTCTATCCTGCCACCTTTGATAAAGAAAGCACTCATATCCTCCATAGCATATACAGTGCGGGTTTCAGACATTTTTAGCGTCTGTTCGTATCGCCAAGCATCCTGCGGATCGTGATGACAGCTCACGGTAATATTTGTAAACCCAAGCCCGGGAAAAGGCTCCATGGACTCAAAGAAATCCACCGTATTTCGAGCCATATTCATAGATCCCGCGCTCACGCCAAAGATGGCTGCATGACAGTCAAGCAGAGCCTCGTAACAGCCCTTTTCTTTTATCAAGTCAAGCTGTTCTTCACAGACACCCCCACCCATAAGAAAGATACAATCCGCGCTTTCAACAAGCTTCTTTGCATATAAAGGATCCGTGCGACGATCGATCACACAATGTTCTTCAAATGGTAAGCCCTGCTCAACAAACATTTCGTGCATAACGTCGCAATCGTCGTCATTTTGAGCATATTCATCCGGACATGCAGTGATAAATACAATGCTCTTACGCACAGTCAGTTCTTCTTGAAGCCGTTTTGTGATCTCTTCCGAAAAATGATGATCCGGAAACCCACTGAATACACCCAATAATTCTTTTCTCATCCCCTGATCTCCTTTTTATGACCCACGGGGACGGAGTCATCGGTCCATTGTCTGAATTTTCTGAAAATGACCCCTTGACTCCGTCCCCATGGGTCTTCTTCATCATAACCGCCAATAATAACTTTTTCAACGATGTTTTCAAAAACACCGCGGTCAAACTCTTCCAATACACGGTTTTCAGAGGGTAATTCCTTAAACTCGGAAATCCTTTTCTCGCATAGCCGTTCATGTTAGAATAAGAAAAAGCTTTTGTTACAGGAGATACTGATCATGAAAAGAAAAATTATTACGGCAGCACTTATTGGGCTCATTTGTTTTTCCTTTACTGCCTGCAAAAAAAACGATAATGCGACTGACGATATCACAACTGATGATGTCGCAGCTCATAATGACATTATCGAATGGGCTGATGATCCAACAATAGGTATGGTTCCGGCAGGAAATTATAAACGTGTAGCAGTTGCTAAAAAAGACGAGACCTATGAAGAAATGCTTGAACTTAACAAGATAGCAGATAAAGGGATTCTTGTCGTAAACGAAGACGGAACCGCCACTTTTGAA
>CACXGM010000130.1 GCA_902767075.1 uncultured Lachnospiraceae bacterium | reverse complement strand
GCGAGGATCTCATCCACGAGAAGTACATCGGGATCCACGTTGATGGCAACGGAAAATCCCAGTCTCATATACATTCCCGAAGAGTAAGTTCTGACGGGGTTGTCGATATATTCGTGAAGCTCGGAGAAATCGATTATCTGATCCAGTCTTCTCTTTACTTCCGAGCGGCTGAGTCCGAATATGGAAGCGTTGATAAAAATGTTTTCCCTTCCGCTCATATCCGGGTGGAAGCCGGCGCCCAGTTCAATGAGGCTGGACACTCTGCCCTTGACCACGATCTTACCCGAGTTCGGTCGCAGGATTCTGGTGAGGAGCTTGAGTGTGGTACTCTTTCCACAGCCGTTTTTTCCGATAAGTCCGATGGTCTCGCCCTTGGATACATCGAAGCTTATATGATTCAGGACATGGTTCTTCTCGTATTTATTGCGGCCTCTGAAAAGAATCCTTTCCTTTAGTTCCACGCCCTTGTCTTTATATACTTTGAAATATTTGTCCGCTTCTATAACGCGAATGCTGTAATCATTGTCCGCTGAAGCTTTGATAATCTCTGAAGCCATTACAGTTCCTCCGCAAAATTAGGCTCAAGCTTGTAGAAAATAAGCGCTCCCAGTGCAATGGAGATCAGTGCGCTTATGGCCGAATAACCTAAAATATTGATGGTGGGGACATCCTTCCAATAGAGAATGCAGTGATAGCACTCTATGATGAATGTCATGGGGTTTAGCTTAAATACCCATCTTAATTTCTCCGGAACAGTGGTGAGGGGATAGAGAACTGGAGTGAGATAGATCCACATCATCATAAGCACGCCCACGATATGCTCCATATCCTTGAAATAAACCGTGATGGAGGAGACCATCATGCAAAAGCCCAGGGTCATAACAAACTCGATGAGGATAACCAATGGCAGGAACAGAAGTGCCTTCCAGTTCACACCAAGGCCCGAAACAAAGATGGCGATGAACACTATCACAAAGCAAAACAGCATGTTTACAAAGTTTGTGAGAGTGGTGGATATGGGCAGCACTTCTCTGGGGAAATAGATCTTGTTGATCATATCTCCGCGGTGTCTGATGCAGGTTCCTCCCAGTCTCATGGAGCCGTCAAACGCAAGCCAGGGGATCATTCCCGTGATGGCAAACATATAGAATTTGTCCAGTCCGCTCCTCATGATTATGGAAAAGACCACGGTGTAAACTATTACCTGGCAGAGGGGATTGATAAATGTCCACAAAAATCCAAGGGCGGACCCCTTGTATCTTCCGCGAAGTTCCCTGTGGACAAGACTCATGATCATGAATCTGTACTGCCATATTTCTTTAATTCTTGAAATCATTGCTTTACATTCCTCGCAAAATTAAAATCAAACCTATTTATTATATCATAGGAAAGGAATTTCTGGCAAATTGCCGAAAAGCCCCGTAATATCCGGCTTTGAAGCCCTAAAACTCATTAGTTATTCCGCTTAGGACTTCGAAGTAATTTTCAAAGGTCTTTCTGCAGCATCCGGGGTCCTTTATCACTATTCCGTCGGCCCGAAGTCCGATCAGTGAAAAGCCCATAGCCATGCGGTGATCGTCATAGGTTTCGATCTCTGCAGGGGAGGGATTTCCGGGATAGATCTTTATCCAATCCTCTCCGCTTTCGGTTTTGATCCCCATCCTGCCAAGCTCCGTAACGATGGCGGTAAGACGGTCGCTCTCCTGATGGCGGATGTGTCCGATTCCCGTAATGGTGGTGGGAGAATCCGCAAAGGGTGCAATGGCGGCCAGTGTAATAGCCTGATCCGAGCAGGCTGACATATCGACCTCGATGCCTTTCATCCGGCCGTCTTTAGGTGGGCAGAGTTTTATATCCCCATTAACTTCGGAGATCCTGCAGCCCATCTTTTCAAGTATTTTTATAAATTCAACATCCCCCTGAAGTGAGTCTGATCTGATGCCGGGTACTGTCACAGCAAGGCCGAGAAGCGGGCTCATGGCATAGAAATATGCAGCCGCGGAAGCGTCGGGTTCTATGGCATAGTCTCTTCCGGCATAGAACTCGTTTCTGCCGACCTTAAATCCCGTCCCGGTTCTGAGCGCCCTTGCCCCGAACTGCTCCATCATATTGACTGTCATGTCTATATAAGCCATACCGTGCCGGCCTTCAATCTCGACCTCGAAGTCCTCATCCGAGAGAACCGAAGCGATCAGCAGTGCGCTCAGAAACTGGGAGCTTTTGTCAATATTAACGGAGATCTTGTTTGCGCCAAAGCCGTTTGATCCGATCTTCACAGGAAAATGTCCGTATTCACCCATGTATTCCACCCGGCAGCCAAGGCCCTTTAACGCATCAAAAAGCGGCTCCATGGGGCGTTTTCTCATCTGCTCCGAGGAGTCGATCCCGTATGTACCCTTTGAAACACCCAGGGTTGCGGTGAGAAATCTTGCCGCGGTTCCGGCGCTTCCCACATAAATATCCGCTTTATCT
>CACXGM010000129.1 GCA_902767075.1 uncultured Lachnospiraceae bacterium | reverse complement strand
GCAGAGAGAATTATGCGATCATCCCGTTATAAATCTGATCTACAGAAACTGGCTCAGATACGTAAACAATGCGCTGGAAATGAGCCGTTCAAAGGAAAGACTCCAGATGCTGTCGGTACGAGACATGATGACGGGTGCCTTTAACAGACGTGGTATGTATGAAGAGTACAGGAGAATATATAATTCCGCTTCCAATGAAGATTCGCTCTTTGTATGTGTTGCAGATATGGATGGTCTTAAATTCATTAACGATACCTACGGACACAGTGAAGGTGATTTCGGTATTAAGACAGTGTGTGATACTTTGAAATCCATCACCAAAGGCAATGAGATCTGTGTCAGAAGCGGCGGCGATGAGTTCTTCCTTATCGGAATCGGAAAGTATACTGCTGAGGAGGAAGCCAAGAGGGCAAAGATCTTTATGGATGCTGTCAATGAGGCTTCCAAGAAGGCAGGTAAGCCCTATAACATTTCAGCAAGTATAGGATGTGTTGTCTTTGAAGATTGTTACAGCATATCTCTTGATGATGCTTTGAGTGAAGCGGATGCGAGAATGTATCGGTATAAAGTAAAGCACCGCAGACATAGGAGTGTTTAGGATTAATTTATCGCTTGACAACACTAAAGCGAAGTAGTAATATTTATACAATTTAAAACATAAACCGTTGAAGCGGAAATAAAGTCAGTTGCAGTGCTTACAGAGAGACCGGGTGCTGAGAAAGGTTGGTTTACGAGCTGGCAAATGGGCCGCCGAGGGTGCAGTCAAAGGATGTGTTTAATCCGAGTATTCTGCAACGTGAGCCTGCGTGAAAGGCAAGGAGATGTTGGTCTCCGTAAAGAGCGCTATCAGCGAATCAAGGTGGCACCGCGAGAAGAATTCCCGTCCTTGGCAAAAGTTTTTTTGCCGAGGACTTTTTTTTATACAAATAATACACTTAAAAGAAAGGAGCACCGGATGAAGATCTTACCAACACTTACGGAATGCAAAAAAATAGCTGAATGCGGAAAGTATGGGGTGATCCCTGTCTGGTGCGAGCTGTTTTCTGATTCCACCACACCCATTGAGGTACTGAAGAAATTAAAGAGTGTCAGCAAGCATGTTTATCTGCTGGAAAGTGCTGAGGCTTCAAAGAAATGGGGAAGGTATTCATTTCTTGGATATGACCCTTTAATGGAGATCACAGCGTATAATGGAGAAGTGACTGTCACCGACCCTGACGGAACCCGAAAAGAAAAGAGGGATATCCGCTCTGCCATCAGAGAGATCGTAGATACTTACAAGAGCCCGGAAACTCCGGAACTTCCATCCTTTACAGGCGGACTTGTGGGATATTTTTCATATGACTATATAAAGTACAGTGAGCCTACACTTAAGCTTGATGCAAAGGATGAGGATGGATTCCAGGATTGTAACCTGATGCTTTTTCATAAGGTTATTGCCTTTGACAATTATCGTCAGAAGATCATCCTGATCTATAACATCAGAACAGAGGACATTGATGTCAGTTACGAAACGGCTAAGTTAAGACTTCAGGAGATGAAGGATATCATTCTTAATGGCAAGATAACATCCGATGAAGGCTTAAAGCTTAAGAGTGAATTCAGGCCACTTTTCAACGAAGAGCAATATTGCAGGATGGTGGAAAAGGGAAAGCATTACATCAAGGAAGGCGATATATTCCAGGTTGTATTATCTAACAGATTTGAGGCCAATATGGAGGGAAGCCTTCTTGATGCGTACCGTGTTCTGAGGACCACGAATCCTTCACCTTATATGTTTTATTTTTCAGGAAGTGACGGAGAAATCTCCGGAGCAAGTCCCGAGACATTAGTTAAGCTTGAAAACGGCAGGCTACACACTTTCCCTCTTGCAGGTACCAGACGAAGGGGTGAAACCGATGAGGAAGATCGTCTTCTCGAGAAAGAACTTCTTGCGGATGAGAAGGAAAGAGCTGAACACAATATGCTGGTTGATCTGGGCAGAAACGATATCGGAAAGATCAGTAAGATCGGTACCGTAGAGGTGGAGAAGTATATGTCCATCGAAAGATTCTCCCATGTAATGCATATCGGATCAACCGTAGGCGGAGATATCCGTGATGACAAGGATGCCTTGGATGCTGTTGATGCCATCCTTCCTGCAGGAACATTATCGGGCGATCCAAAGCTTCGTGCCTGTGAGATCATAAATGAACTGGAGAACAATAAGCGAGGCATCTACGGAGGTGCCATTGGTTATATATCATTTACCGGAAACCTTGATACCTGTATTGCAATCAGACTTGCTTTTTCCAAAAACGGGAAAGTATTTATAAGATCCGGGGCAGGTATTGTTGCAGATTCCGTTCCTGTAAATGAGTACAGGGAATGTATCCAAAAAGCTGCTGCGGTGAAGCAGGCTATAGAAATGGCCTGTGATGGAATTGAATAAGGGGGTACGGATATGATATTGCTTATAGATAATTATGATAGTTTTTCATATAATGTATATCAACTTATAGGTAGCATTAATTCTGATATAAAGGTCATCAGAAATGATGAATTGTCCTTGGAAGAGATTGAGAAGCTTTCTCCTGAGAGGATCATTATTTCTCCCGGTCCCGGAAAGCCGAGTGATGCCGGCATCTGTGAAGATGTGATCAGGTATTTTGCCGGAAAGATTCCTGTTATGGGGATCTGCTTGGGGCATCAGGCAATCTGTGAGGTATTTGGAGCAAAGGTTACTTACGCAAAGGAATTGATGCATGGCAAGCAGTCCGTTGCAAAGCTTGACACGGATTCAGTTTTGTTTAGGGGAATGGACAAGGAGGTTACAGTAGCCAGATATCATTCTCTTGCTGCTGAGCCCGCATCGATCCCGACCTGTTTAAAGGTGACAGCGACTACTGAGGACGGGGAAGTGATGGCTGTTGAGCATAGGGATTTTCCTGTTTATGGCGTACAGTTTCATCCGGAGTCGGTTCTTACACCGGATGGAAAGTATATTATGGAAAATTTCTTATCTTAAGTTTAAATATGCTGACTAAGTTACGGCACATCGACTGAGTGTATATATTTAAATAAACTGAATATCCGATGTTTTATTCTATATACTTATCATTAAACAGGGGCGGTGGGCGTGAACATATATTCATTTGAACTGGGCGAAGCGCTTAGTGAGAGGCATCTTTGCGAAAAATCGCGTTGTCGCCGAAGTTGTTTGAGCAGCACGCCTGATGAGGCGTGCGTCGCGAGTTTGAGGCGACCGATTTTGACCTGAG
>CACXGM010000128.1 GCA_902767075.1 uncultured Lachnospiraceae bacterium | reverse complement strand
CCTGCGGGTATGTTGTCCCAGAAGGCAGAAGAGAAGGACGTAAGCGTAAATGAATGGCTGATCGACTACCTGCTTAAGAATGAAAAGATAACGCACGATGAACTAAAAACCTTCAGACCGTCCGTCTGCAACAGATTAGATCGTAATACCAGCGGACTTATCATATGCGGAGTTTCCCTTGCGGGACTTCAGAAAATGTCGGAGATCATCAGAGAAGGTAAGATAGAAAAGTATTACGTTACACTATGTCACGGAAGATTTGAAAAACCCAAAAAAGTTAGCGGCATACTTATTAAAGATAATTCAAAAAACATTTCAAAGATAAAGAATACTTTAAATGATGATGAAAATGCCAATATACTCACGGAATTTAAACCTTTAAAGCTTTTTAGCGATGCAACGCTTTTGGAAGTAAATCTTCACACAGGAAAGCCTCATCAGATCAGAGCTCAATTGTACAGTCTCGGTCATCCGGTTTACGGAGACAGAAAATACGGGGACGGAGATAAGGGTTTAAAGCACCAGCTTTTGTGTGCATACAGGCTTGTTTTCCCCGGAAAAGACGTTATGGGAGAAAGATTTTCCAAACTTTCCGGAAAAGAGATTTTGATCGATTACCCCAAACTTATTAAACAGACAATGGATAAGTTATAAAAATGATAAATACAGATGACAGTAGAAAACAAAAGATTGTGATCGTAGGCGGCGGTGTTGCCGGGCTTAGTGCAGGTATATTCGGACAGCGTGCGGGATTCGACACCGTGATATATGAAAAGAACAATGTAGCAGGCGGAAGCTGCAGCGGCTGGTATCGTGACGGATATGCAATAGACAACTGTCTTCACTGGCTTACAGGCACGCAAAAAGGCTCGGTGACTTATGATCTCTGGAATGAGCTTGGCGTATTAAATGATGATACAAAGATCGTAAAGAGAAAATACTTCTGGGCTTCGGAATACTATGGGGAAGTGGTACATCTATGGCCGGATCCGGAAAAGACACGCGAAGAATGGCTGCGTTTAGCACCAAAGGATGCGGATGAGATAAATGCTTTTATTGATTTCGTAAAAATAGCAAACGATGCCGTATCATTCCCCAAAAACGGTCCAAAGGAGATCGCAGACAGTATAAGCTCAATGACAAAGGTTATCCCGCCAAAGGAGTTCCTTAAAAGATCCATGCAATACATGGGGCTTCGAAACATCGACTGGGCAAAGAGATTTAAGAGCCCTCTGATTCAAAGCCTTATCCTGGATTTCTGTCCAAAGGAATATGAATCATATTGGCTGATACTTGCTTATAGCTTTTATGTTGCAGGTAACGGTGATCTGATAGACGGAGGCTCGATCAAACTTGCAAAGATACTGACGGATAATTATATAGCCTCCGGCGGAAAGCTCCTGACAGGAACCTCTGTTAAAAAAGTAAAGATCGGCAGAAGCATAATAAAGAATCCCATCATAGATGAGATCGAAGATAAGCTTAACGAGATCACAGTTCATAAGGCTGACGGTATTATATTGGAAAACGGTGATTTTATACCCGCAGATCATGTGATCATAGCATGTGATGTTAATTATGCTTTCAATAATCTGATAAGCAAAAAATATGCGCCCATATCCTTAAAAGAAATCTATAAAGACAGGCTTAAATATACCTTTTATTCTGCATTTCAGGTTGCAATGTCCGTAGACAGTGAATTTCCTGAAATACCGGATTCACTGACATTTCCCTGTGCTCCCATAGAGGCTGCATATCAGAAATATAACCGCATCGGCGTTAAAAACTACCGTGTTTACGGAGATTATATCGCACCAAAGGGAGAAACGGTGATCCAGGTTTCCCTCGATCAATATGAAAAGGACTGTAAATACTGGAAGAAGCTGTATGAAAGCGATGTCGAAAAATATAAGAGCGCTAAAAGAAATGTTGCTGAAGCCATCAAAAATGAGATAGAAAAAAAGTACCCCCAATACGAAGGACGTTTAAAGATATTGGATGTATGGACACCCTATTCATACCTTCGCAGAAACAATGATACCCACGGCGCATTTATGAGGTTCATCACAACCGCTCTCAGTGTTAATGCATTTTTGTCACAGGAAATAAAAGGTCTTGATAATGTATATCTTGCCGGACATTTTATCAAATATCCCGGAGGGCTCCCCACTGCGGCACAGACCGGAAAGGATGCCATAGAGATCATCAAGACAAAGGAAGAAAAGAAGATTCATTTTAAAGAAAGATTAAAACGGATAGAGGATGGGATCGCAACAGTGGGCAATGACCTGATCAAAATGGTATAAGGCAAAAACTATGGCTACTTGGAAATCAAGAGGACTCAGGGGATCAGCCCTTGAGGATATGATCAACCGAACAAATGAAAGATATCTGGAAAGCGGTCTGGCCCTTATCCAGAAGATTCCCACACCCATCACCCCTATTAATATTGATAAAGAGACAAGGCATATCACTCTGGCATATTTCGATCAAAAGAGTACTGTGGATTACATAGGTGCCGTTCAGGGACTTCCCGTATGCTTTGATGCCAAAGAGTGTGCAACCGACACCTTTGCTCTGCAAAATATTCATGAGCATCAGGTTGAATTCATGATCAACTTTGAAAAACAGGGTGGCATTGCTTTCTTTTTGATTTATTTCACCGGCAGGGATGAACTGTATTATCTTCCGCTGGAAATGCTCAGATACTTTTGGGACAGAGCAAAGGAGGGCGGCAGAAAGAGCTTCAGGCATGATGAATTAAATCCTGATTACATTATGCCAAAGAAGGCGGATGTGCTTGTCCCTTATCTTGAAATGATCCAACAAGACCTCAATGACAGAGAATAATTTGATATTGACAAAACTTTAACCCGAAAGTATACTATTGCTAATTTAGTTGTTTATCATTGTAGCATGCTAACACGTTATCACGATAAAGTGAAGCCGATTTGGAGAGCGTTATGAACAAAAAACTACTGCATACTCCCGAAGGTGTTCGGGATATTTACGGAAAAGAATATGATGATAAGGAGTATTTGGAGTGCAGGCTCGGTAATATGATCGATTCTTTCGGTTACAAAAGAGTTGAGACTCCGACCTTTGAATTCTTTGATGTTTATTCAAAGGAAGTGGGTACCATACCAAGCAATGAACTGTACAAGTTTTTTGATAAAGAAAACAATACCCTTGTTTTAAGACCTGATTTTACTCCTTCCATTGCAAGATGTGCAGCAAAGTACTTTATGGAGAGCAATGAACCGCTGCGTTTTTCTTATCTCGGAAGTGCATTTACAAGAACCGATTCTCTACAGGGAAAGTTTTCTGAATCCACCCAGCTGGG
>CACXGM010000127.1 GCA_902767075.1 uncultured Lachnospiraceae bacterium | reverse complement strand
GATCAGGGCGGCTTTTATCCTGAGATCGCAACAGGCGTCCTGGAGATCCCTCTCGGAGAAAATGCAAGAAAAGGCAGCATCCACTATTCAGGCGAGATCGTTCACGGTCTGGGCAAAGGAAATGTATATGTGGAAGTCGGATACGAATTTGTCCGCGAAGACAGAGCTCTCGGAGCAAATGCTAAGAGCACCATCTACGGCAACCCCGATATTTTCGCTTCCGATCAGAGAACCGTGGTTAATGCCGAAACTGCAGTCAGAGTTTTGAACGATAAGGGAAGCTTTGTTGTGGGTGCAAGACTTCTAAACAATGTTGACTATCTTGTTCTCACATATCGCTGGGTAGCCATCAAGTTCCCTGCAGGAAATGACCTGGGACTCGGAGAGGATCTGGCAGGAAAGAGCATTGCTCCCGAAACACCTACCGTACGTATGGGTACAAAAGAGAATCACTACTTCGGAGTACGTTTTAACAATATGGAGAAGTGCAGCATAACATACGAGCTCACCGAGTCAGGATCGGGCAGCATTACTGCAGACGGTATCTATACCGCACCTGCTAAGCCCGGTGTTTACGAGATAAGGATCTACTGCACAGATATGCCGGTGGTATGTACATACGCATATGCAATTGTTGAGAAGAACGGATACGGAGAACAAAATGAATCAGGAAATACGGTCGAACCGGTATAAAACCGTACAAAAGATAAAGAAAAGTCCCGCAAATGAAGTACTGGTATGTGAGGATCTGACCCATGAAAAGGGAAGCCTCTGTACCGTACTTGCGGTTGCGGATCACTATGTGATGAGACGCTTTATCGAAGTCTATGACAGTGCGGATTATATCGAGGAAAATACAGTTAAAGATATGTTCTCGGACGATGGAAGGTTTTTCATCGTTTATCCCTATGTCAAGGAAAGACCGCTGGAAAAATTCTATATGGGCGGAGCCATGTCCCTGCGGGAATGTGAGGATGTATGTGTCAATCTCATCATCGCATGTATGACCGGAAACCTCCCCTGGCCCGTGCTCTATCTGATGCTTAAGCAAAGAGAGATCCAAATGGCGAGAGATGGCTCAGTAAGCTTAAGCTACCGCATAGACCTGACGGAACTTGACCCCGGGATCGGAGAAAAAGAATGCGCCATTGAGTGCGCCAAGGTTCTTATCTGGATGCTGGAGCCCAAGGCGAGGCGGAAGGCAAACAGTTATGTTCTCTTAAAGAAAAAGACCGAGAAGAACAGTTATCACAGCTTTAAGGACCTGTACAAGGATGTAGAGATAGCTGCCGAGCCTCCGGGAAAGAATAATATTATCGCATCCTTAAAGGCATGGTTTAACAGAAATAAACAAACTCTATTCAGGATACTTTTGTGGACAAGTGTTATACTTGCGCTTTTTGTGATCATCACCTTTCTGACCAATCTGATATTCGGTGATGTTCCGTGGCTCAGGCTGTTTATCAGAAGTTTTGAAAAGATAGGACTTGAGTCGTTGCTTCAATAGTTTATTTAGGAGTGTTTTCTGGTATGGCAAAACGAATAAGAGAAGTAATACCGTTTATTATCATATGGATCTCTGCGGTACTCCTGGGTACGGCCATTTATCTTTTGGTCAATATGGAGACGCCGGAGTATACCGGAGCCAATCCGGGCATAGTAGGCGAAGAATATGCTTATATTGCGGATAATTACGGCACCGGCGGTGTTATTTGGAAGACCGATCTTAAAGGAAAACGCATCAGTATGTTTTCATCTCAAAAGAGCAGGATCCTTGACGGATGGAATATAACTCAGATGGACAATGTGGATGAGAACCTTTATGTCGTATTTGAGAGAAGGATAAATGATGCGGGCAGGATGGTCAACCAGTACTGTGTGGCTCTGATGAATGAGGCCTTTGACATTAATTTCCTGACTCCCGTTTTCAGATTTCCTTTGGAGTTAAACCTGACCGGTTTTCAGGCAACGGAAGATACCCTTTATCTCACCGCACTTTCGGACAATGGGCAGCAGGCATATGTTTATTCTTTGAAAACCGCGTCCATGATCACCATGAGCGGTGACCTTGACGAGGACACCGAAAAGTGGAAGGAATCCAAAACCACTCTCGTGATCTATGACACAAGGGAGAGCGTATGGCCCAGATTCTTTACCGATGCGGAGTATCGTGACGGAGACATAATCTTAAGATATGACGACAGTGATCCCGGATATTTTGCAAAGGATGCTGTTGCGGAAGATATTTACAAAAAGGCAGTGAACAGTCCCAGGGAAGTTATTTCGGCCTCGGGATTCAACACTATCGTGCCTCTCATGGTAGCTTTGATCGGAGTACTCCTGATCATAGCAATATGGATGCTTTTGTTTAATCGCAGAAGAGTGGTATATGCGGTATTCATTTTCGAGACGATCTTGCTTGTTCTTGTATGCGGTATCACATTTTTTGTTTCGGGATTTGATAGAAAGTCCTCCGAGAATGAATTTATACGTTTCGCCGTTGCGGATGCCCAGAGCGTCTTTGACGGCTATTCAATGGTAAATCTTTCCTCCGATGAAATATACGACCGCGATGAATACGGGGTTCTTTCCGACAGGTTATCCAGAAGAGTCGGAACCGACGGCGCGGGAACCAATATAAAAGATATGCTGGTGGTGGACGCACTCAGCGGAAATGTTGTATTAAGTGCATCGGGAAACAATAAAGAAAGTATTTCAAATATTTACGGACGTAAGATTGCGGGTCTGCTGGTCAATATCGGCAACGGCGACGAATATGTTTACAAGAAGATAAGACTTAAGGGCAAAACCTTATCCGTTCTGCTTACAAGCTTAAACTCATCGGGACATCAGGCATATTCAATAGTCACCATAGCTGAGGCGGATTCCATCTATCACGGATTCTTTGCAAAGTTTGGAAATTGCCTGAAGTTCATAGGTGTTCTTTTCGTGATAGGAAGTATAGCGGGACTGATATTCTTTTCACTTCAGTCCAGGGACATCCGAAAGCTTCAGGATGCTCTGGGAAGACTGGCCAGAGGCGAAGAAGAGGTGGACAAGGGACTTATCATCGGGCGTGATATGAATTTTATGTGGAACAGTCTTATGGAGATCCGCAAGAATATCGTGAACACGAACCGTATCAAGTTCCTTACATATGAAGCATATTTCAGATTTGCTCCAAAATCTATCGAGAGAATACTTAAAAAGCAATCGATCACCGAGATCAAGTGCGGGGACATAATCACCGCAAACGGGGTGCTGGCAAATCTTTTGATCCCCGGAAAGAACGAATCCGGCAGATCCGAGGTTTCCAGAAAGAGCGAACTTCTCGGAGTCTCGGAGGAATGCAGGGAGAATTATGACGGAATCCTGATCTCCCACAATGATGAATTATCTAACATGAAATATCTCTTTGAGGGAGAGAACAAGCTTTCTGTCGAATTCGGCGTGGAATTGATGCAGAAGCTTAGGGAAGATAAGGGAAGAGGATTCAACAGAGCTTCCATGATACTGCATTATGCACCTTATATTTACGGTGTCGCGGGAGATGAAAAGCAGGCTGCGGTATATTTTTCATCGGATGAAGCAGAAAAGCTTTGGGCTTATGCTGACTGGTTCAGAAGCCTTAGACTTGCTCTTATCATAACCGGAGAGCTCATAGAACGAGAAGGCGGAAACGGAGATTACAGATATATCGGCTTCATTGTTCCCGACAAGAATAATCCCGACAGAAGGATCAGGCTCTATGAGGCACTGGATGCGGAGATTCCGGCAGTCAGAGCCCGCAGAGTGAGACAAAAGGCACGTTTCGCCGAGGCCCTTGATCTGTTCTATAAGAAGGATTTTTATATTGCCAGGGGAGTCTTCTCGGAGATACTCAGGGAATCTCCGGATGATGAACTTACCAAGTGGTATCTGTTTGAATGTGAAAAGTATCTCGAAGGTGTTATGGAGCAGGATTTTGTGGGTGAGCTCCATATGGACTAAAGTTGTTTTTGATTAAATTGGAGAGTTTGGGAACGTGAATCTGTTCAGAATACTGCTGCAATCAGCAAAAGCAAAAATAACGCCGATCATAACCAAGGTCAGGCTATATACCAAACCCAGTTTCCTCCTTACGAGAGCTACGGAGCTCATTAAGACCTTCTTTACGAAGACTCTTAATGTCAAGCCCAGACATAAGGACGACTATTATTCCATAGGAAGATGGCTGGTAAGCCGAAAGCTTGCATTTGCCGTTGTTCTGGTAATAGGCGTGCTGTCCGTGGCTTTCCTGATCAATTCCTGGAGCGGATTGTTTCCGGGAAGAAATACGGACGGGATCAAGACATATAAATACAACAGTATTTTGCTGAAGTTTGCCAAGGGACCTGTTCGTATCAAGGGTAAATCGGGATATCTCGCATATGAGGGAGAGGTTTCAAAGGGCTCCTGCAACGGCCCGGGAACACTGATGAATCCTTCCGGAATAGTCGTCTATCAGGGTAATTTTGCGAAGAGTATGTATGAGAATACCGGAACGCAGTATTATCCGGACGGGACTCTGTTCTACCAGGGAACCTTCCATGAGAATCTCCACAGCGGAACCGGAAAACTCTACAGACAGAACGGAAGCCTTGAATATGAAGGCGAGTTTGCTCTGGATATGAAAGAGGGACAGGGAACCCTTTTTGATATGGGACATAATGCCGTGTTTACAGGGCAGTTTTCTTTGGATGATATCAAATACAGTGACTTTATCGATAAAAAGGCATCGGAGGTGGCAGGTGCATACAACGGAACCAGGACCATCTACGAATCCTATGGTGAGAGGGCACGTTACATGGCGGATATCGATGCCATGACTCTTGAATACTTTGATGAGGAATCCATTGATTCGGAAGCCTCCGTTGAAGCGGTATATGTGCTTAAGAACAGCTTCCCCACAGCAACGGGAAGGATCACCACATTTGAAGAGCTGTCCAGGCTCCTGGGTCAGCCCATATATGTCGGATCATCCTATGCTTCTTTACCTGAGATATTGTGCGTGAACAAGTTGAATGCAAATTCTGACAAGATAGTATTAAACGGTCCTGCGGATATTGATATGAGTTCACTTTTTACCGAATACTGTGAAGTGACGAATTACGATATGAGTTATGAGGTATATCTGCACACCTATCACAAGGATGGTATCTTATATACATTTGTAACCGATCCCGGTGTCAACACCTTTTATTTCTATTTCATAATGGCCGAGAATCTGGCCGATATCGAATAGATCGGATGAGGAACATGCTATGACGAATATGAAGAAAGGAAAAAAGAATATTTTAATCTGCATACTTGTCATGGCACTTGCTCTGCCCATGGTCCTGCCGGTATTTACCGGCGCGTCACGGGTTGAACAGGCAGAAGGCGCGAGGGTCCTCAAACTGGCTTCATGTAAGGCTCTGGCCATTGCCAACAGCGAGAAGATCGAGGCCTATGAACTTCAGATGGAGGCAAAGAGTGCGGCTAAGCAGTCCGCTATACGTTCGCTTCAGGAAAAACAGCGAAATATGAGTACTTTTAGATGGACGCCTCTTTTGAATTTTAAATTCCCCGAAAAAGCTACCGAGGAACAGGATTATGAGTTTGCTTATAAACCCATTCAGCTTCAGTACGAGATCGACGGGATCAAACACAAGATCGAAACCGAAAAGATTGCAGAATCTCAGAAGGTCAGCAATATTTATATTGAGATAATCACATCTATTGCCGAGATCACCTTCCTGGATCAGCGTATCGAAGCGCTTGAGGAAGCGATTCAGAAGAATAAGGCAAAGCTTGCGGAAGGAACCGCCACTCAGGCTCAGATCGATCAGCAGGAAAAGAAGCTGGAGGGCTATAAGAATTCCATCACATCCGAGAGAAACAAGTGCCAGAGAAATAAGGAAAAGCTCAGCAAGGAAGTGGGCTTTGATGTAACCGTCGGTTATAGATTTGAGGATGTTTTTGTATCCACCAGCATTGCAAGAGACAATATTGAATACCTTCAGAATTATGCACTTCAGCGTGATCAGACAGTATATGAGGCAGAGCAGGATCTGGAACTTGCCAGGCTTTCCCTTAATACAAACTATAATCTCATGAAGAAAAAACAGGGTGCTCAGATATGGATGATCAGTTCATATGTTACTCAGGCACTGGAAGGGTCAAAGGTCAATAAGCGTGCCTTTAAAAAGGATTATGACAAGTTCCTTAAAAAGATTGACGAACCCTGGCAGGGATCATACAAGATCCTGTTTTTCAAGTTCCCCAAGGAATGGTTTAAGGGGTCCATAGACGGTATCAGATATGTGGAGGACGATCCTTATGTACTGTACTCTGCTACGCTGGAGTATGAGAGTGCTCTGAAAGAGTACAACAACGCCTGCAATGAATTAAAGAGTGCCATTGAAGAGGGCTACGATAATCTGATGGAGACGAGAAAGAGTTATAAAACCTCCGTCAACGAACTCAATAGTCTTCGCATACAGCTTATATATGATGAAGTATTAAATGCTATGGGTCAGCTCTCATTAGAGGAGTATGACACCGAACTTGGAGAGTATGAGAAGGCCAGAAGTGCGGTTAAAGATGCACTTTCACTTTATTCAAAAACCCTTTATGAATTTGATAAGACTACCTGTGGCGGAGCTTCTGCATATTTTACACAGGAATTGATCGCATCAAAGACGGGATATGCCGGACTGGGATCTCCGGAGGACTATGAGGGCCCCGGAGGCGGAATGAGCGTGATGAGCCCTGTTATTAAGAAGGGAGCTACCTACAGCATCCGCTCCATCCTTGATTCGGATGAGTTTATGCTCTATATAGACATACCCGACGACTTTGATTATGATGTAACTCATTTTGAACTCTGGTCCGACAACAGACAGATCGGGGAAAAGACAGCCAAGGGTTCCGCGATCAGACACCTTCGCCTCACTGTGAAGGATGTGGACTCTGTCTTTATCAGATTATATAACGGCGATGAGTTCATAGATGATTGTTCCATAGATCCCGAAGTGTCCTACGGACCTCTCAACGTAACCGTTGGTTATGAGGTTGAGGATGAAAACAGCGAACTCATTGTGGGATCATATACAGTGGAGGATGATGCCGACACCGATATGATCAAGCTGCGTTTTACTTTTGATCCAAAGGGTGTTTCCAAGAATTTCAACACAGATCAGGTAGTCTCTTACTATAACATATCCGCAGAAAGAAACCTGTATCTGTATTCGGATGAATTTGTTGCGGCAGATAATCCCTTCAGTTATATGTCCTTTATCAAAAATGATCTGGGACAGCTCACCGTCAGGATGTTTTCTCAGGATGGAGAGTACATAGGCGGAGCGTACCTTAATACCGTTAATCAGACTCTTTTGGCGGATACGGAGATCACTGTGGCGGATTTGCAGGATATTGCCGCCAGACAGATCCTGACTGAACGAAAAACCGGTGAACTTCAGGCCGAACTTGATCAGATGAAGGATCTTCTGGCTGCTGCCGAAGAATTAAACAGTCAGGAGGCGGATTCCGGTACCGTCAGCTACTATAAAAAACGCATAGCTGAGCTGGAAACTGAGATTTCCGAGATTTCTTCCAACATTACATCCGAACAGGTAAAAACTCTTCAGAACCAGGAGTCTGCGCTTGTCAAACAGAGGGCTGAACAGCTTCAGAGCGAAGCCGTCACCACAGAAGAGGAAGAAGAAACAAGCGAGGAAGAAATCAAAGCTAAGAATACGATCATCAATAAAGCAGCAAAGGATTTTATACTTAAACAAAAGAAGGATCTTTTGATAGAATCCATCCAAAACGTGATAAATGCCGATAATCGAGAGATTGCTGAAATTAACAGAAATCTTAAACTTTTGGGAGACAGCGATGAAGATAAACAAAAAAAGAGTGAATATGAAAAACGTCTGGAGGCTCTAAATAAAGAGATAGAAGCTGCAAAGAAAAAACTGGAAAACGCTAAGTCCGCGGAACTTTCAGCTAAGGATGTAACGGACGAGGAGGTCGATCGGGCTCTCAGAGAAAACGGAATTGAGATATATGCAAGTTGTGCTGATCAGCTTTCCGATGCACTTTTGTACGGAACAGAAACAGGACAGTGGGCTCTTGCATATCTGGAATCTCAGAATCTGGAAACTTCTGCGGAAAATGTCCGTCTTGTTGTTTCCGCAGCGGGAGAAATAAAAAGGTACGAGAGCATGATCGCAAGGAAGGACCAGCTTCAGAAAGAATATGAAGAAGCGGCCAAGAAAGCGGAGAGCTATCAGAATAAGGGCGGTACTTCAAATACGACCCTTGCCGGTGAACTGGACAAGATCGCGGTTTCTTATCAAAAGGAACTCAGACTTCTTGAAGAACAGATCAAAAGAACGGATCCGGCGAAGGAAGTTAAACTAAAGGATTACAAAAAGCAGAAAGCAAACCTTGAACAGCAAAAGCAGGATTACGAGAATAAGATCAACGATCTTTTGGCAAGTAAATATACATTGCTTGAATACTGCAAGGAAGTAGATGAGAAGCTTGCTGTAGCCAAAGCAAAAAAGGCAAAGCTGGAAAAAGAGAAGGAAGACCGCAAAAATGAGCTTGATGATCTGCTCTCAAACACTGAAAGTGAGCTGGAGGATCGCATCAAGAAGGCGGAAAATGAATTAAATGCTGCCCAAAATAATTTAGGTTTTCTTTTGCTGGATAAAAAATACAGAAATGTATACGATGATTACATCCAGAAAGGTAAAGTTCCTACCATAGAGGAAGATAGGAAACTATATTATTCTATCTATCCCGTAAATGCCCTCGTGGAGAAATGCAAAAAAGCTTTAGAGGATGCAAAGGCCAAGAAAAAAACATTTGAAGAGACCGGCACTGTTACCGGACTTCAGGCATCAAAGCAGCAGATCGCAGCCTGGCAGGAAGAGTTAAAGAATCTTGATACAAAGTATTCAGGGCTTATCACTGAGGTAAATGATGAGATATCAGCTGCTAAGACAAAAAGTGATGATGCAAAGAAGGACTGGGATGCATCATATTCTAAAAAGCTGGATTATGAAAAATCAATAGATAATATTGATGAAAAGATAAAAAAAATCGATGAAATCCTTAAAGGATACTATTAAGCCATGTTGCGGTCTTGTTGCGGGGATTATGATACATTATAGACGGTAAACAGTGATCATTTGCAAACGGGGAAGATATGAAAGAAAGCCGGAAAAACAGAAAAAAGAATATAGATATTTTTAAACGGCAGTTTCTTTCTGCACTCCTTGCCTTTGTACTGTTTTTAAGCGTTGTACCCTACGAGAATCTTTGCCCGGCATTTTGGGTTAAGGCGGTGGAAGGACAGACGGTTCTGACGGATATGCTGGTTCCTTTGGTTAAACAAAACCTTGGATCGGCTGCAAGATACAGTGAGCTCACAGAGGATGTCATCTCCGAAACCTTTAAGGCACAGAATGGGAATAAAGCTAAGTGGAGTACTGTAAATCTCTATGATTTTATGACTGCTCTGGGAGACAAGATAAAGGATGAGATCACTTACACCGTAAAGGAAGGTGAAGAGGAAAAGGAAGTTACAGAGAATGTAAATCCCTGGCTTACCGCTTCCTCAAAGTCATCCGGATCTCCCTATAAGGATCACAGTCAGGATTTTTTCGGCAATGCCATGAATACCGGATATACCCTGGGGGCATATGTTTTAGATTATTGCAGAAACAATATGCCTGAGTCGGTACTATTGTCGGATGATGCCATCATAAATGTTTATGATCAGCTGGCCGGGATTCCTTCTGAGGGTGAGAGTGATCCTTTTGTAGAAACCTCCAAGATAAAGGATAAGATCAACGGAGAGGCAAACAGTGCCGGCATAGGATCTGCTGCGAATCAGGATGCACAGGGATATATTGATACAGATAATTATATCAAATATTCTGATTATGTATCTGCTCTTATGAAAAATGGGCAAACGATCCCTGCGGGTACGCTGTTTGTCGGAACCTGGATCATGGATGCCCAGACGGTAAATGATACATTTTACCATATGGCCCTTAATTCCATGTCTGAGGCAAATCAGCAGATAATGTACTATAAGTCCGAGCTGTCAGGAAACAGATGGAAGGATATATACGGGGCAAACGGTCTGGAAAGTATTCTTCCCATATCCGAAAATGTTCAGGACACGGAGCTGTTGAATTATTATGTTTCGGTTGTGGTAGGATCTGACGGAATACCAAAAAGTGCTAAGACGGGTGATGCAGTCGATATATTCTCTCTTTCCGATCCTTATCAGATGGAGTCGATCCCGGAACTTCGGGCACTCAAGATGCAATTTGATTCAAAGGTGGTTTCACCTTCGGATCAGGGTTCAAAGAGATATATTTACGAGAGACTGGACAAGTTTTTTAACAGCGACGATAACTTTACCCGAAACGAGGATATGCAAAGAGATTGCGATTATGTCCTGGATGTCGCTTCCAGATCGGGAATCGCCTTTTTAGCCAGCGATCCCAGATACTTTTTATCCAGATTCGAAGAGAGCGGAAGAGGATTTCTGGAGAATCAGGAAACAGTCGCAGAAATCTATAATACCAAGGTCAATTATGTATGGGAATCCTACTGGCCATTCGGTCTTATCAGAGGAAAAATATCCTGGACAAACGAAAAGGCCTGGGAATCAGAAGTTACGTCCATAGGCGGCTTGGATAAGCTAAATAGTCGCTTTTATAATTTCCAGCAGGTATGGAGACATTTTTCCTGTGTACGGGATGAAGTGACAGACGATTATGACACCAAGCTAAAGGGCATGGGAGATATTTATAAGCAAATGTGCTCCACCGGTGATGCTACAGACAAGGAACTGGCGGACAAGGCACTGGCTATACAGGAAAAACTGGATTCCGGACGCAGGGCAAGAGTTTATTACAATCTTACGGAGAACGAAAAACACAACTATATTATAGGACCCACATTGCCTCTTTTATATCAGTGGGTGGCATACGGTAATTCGTCGGTAGGGCGCGATTATCAGGTACTGTATAAAACTACGGAAGATTTTTCTGCGGTTTCATCCATTTCGGAGGCTGTGGAGAGTGCTCTTACGGAGTGCGGCAATACATATATCAAATATAATTCGAATATTCTCACCGAAGGTGATACCGTTGCTTCAAAGCTTGAATACGACCTCTCAAACGCGGTGATAAACAAAGCAAGTCAGGGACCTGCGGCGGTGAGAAATGAACTTACAAATCTGGTTGATCTTGAAAATATCAATAATGGTGTCATAGCACACAAGACAAGGGAACTGGAACTGATCAACAATATTCTGGACATATCCGGTACAAAGTATATTCAGTATGTTCACATGTCTGCAGGAGAGACATATTTAAAAGCAAAGTCCGATCCGCAGACAACACAGTCCACATTGGACGAGATCCTGATGGATCAGGAGGCGGACGTACTGGCTGTCGGCACAGAACTTCAGCGTTATATCAAGGCCCGTGCCATCAGACTTAATACCGAAGCGGCCATCGGATTTGTTGAGGGCAGACTGGACTGGGCTGAAAACCAGAGAGCAGGATTAAGCCCCGATGAATTCGGTCATTATGCAGAGGAGGCTCTGAACAATCATATCAAGTGGCTGCAGGCTTTGTTGGCATCCATCAAGCAGGGCGGCGATATCAAGGATGAAGAAGCGGAACTTGAGGAGAAAAAGGCAGAGCTTGAAAACCTGATGAAGGATGCGAATGATAACGGTGATATCGAAAAGGCCGAGGAGTATCAAAAACAGATAAATGAAATCTCAAAACAGATAGAAGAGGTACAGAAGAGAAAGCAACAGGAGGCGGGGGCTCAGGGAGCTTCCGGCTCACAGATCGCCGGCTCAATAGACGGAAACTCTCCTGCCTCCAGAGCAAAGGATATAATAGACCAGATCCTGGAGGATATCGAGGATGGTGAGTACGACAAGATTGATGCAAAGCTTGATGCTCTTGCAGCCTTTAACCCTCCGGGAATAAAAGATGTAGTGGATTCTCTGGAACTACATGGAGCACCCACCGCGCTGATAAACAAGGCGAAAGCCATACTTGCCAATGTCGGAACCGGAGAGTTCTCGGAATTCTTCCCCGAAACCGGAGACGGCGATGGTAACGGAGAAAGTGAAACCGGCGGAGATTCAGGAGATGTCGGCGGTGGCGGAGACGGAGGCGGAACCGGCAGCGGCACCGGAACTGACGGCGAAGGCGGAGACGGTGACGGCTCAGGTGACGACGAGGATCCGAACGGAGGCGGAAGCGGAGGTCCGGAAGAAGGCGGTGGTAACCAAAACAAGCCTTACGATGGTGAGGGAAGCGGCCTTGACAGATCGGATTTTGAAGCCGTTATCGATGAGATGTTTGGCGATGATTCTGCAGATATGAGTGAAACGGAGAAGGCTGCTATCGTTGCTTCGCTGATGAAGTTTGCTGAGATTAATAAAGACGAGACCGCATATGAGTACGGCTTCAGTCTTCTGAAAGATCTTTTGGATAAGAATTGTCCCTTCATTTACAGGCAGTATCTGCCGGATCAGTCAGTTGAATATGTTTCACTTGCTGCTATCGATAAGTGCAGAAGATGGACGAGATTCAGATTGGTTGATAAGGAAGAGGACGAAGAAAAATCCGAAAACAGAAAAGCGACAATGCAGCAGTTTGTACAGGGTACCGCAAGCTATGTATTTGAGCTTGATAATCCTTATGTCACCAAAAATGATGAGAAGACGGATAAGATGGACATAGTACCGGTTTCCCAGGAAGACGCATCCATCCGTGGCGATAATTATGCTAAATATCCGTATATTGCCGAGAAATACAGTGCTAAATATCTGTTCTGCACATGCGTTTATGTCCCTGAAACAGAGTGGGCAATTCTCATAACTCCGCAGATGGATAAGAGAGTCGGAAAACTTCTCGATGCATTTGATCTTGAAGCAAAAAAACTGATGAGGCTCAGTAACAATTAATGAAGAGAAACCTTAAAAGAGGAAAACTGAATATCCCCGCAAGGTGTTTTGGCGCGTTTATGTCAGTGACAGTGGCCTTTACCTCTTTTTCTGTTTCCACATTTTCGGAACTGATACCGGGTGCCAAGGGCCTTTCCGATGTTTATGCCGCAAAATCAAATCCTATAACCTACGAGTATTACACCGTAGATCTTGGAAATTCAGTTCCCGCATCCTGGATTTTTGTGGGAACTTACCTGATGAGTTTAAAGGGTGTAAATGCGCATCTTTATCAGGGAGCATTGGAAAGCAGGGAGGTTTATAACCAGAAAATAGCCTTTTATTCATCGGAACTTGACAGGGGATATTGGAAAAATATAGACAACGCGGATTCACTTTCAGCAATACTTCCTTCAAGTACTACCGTGGAGGAAAAGACCCTCTATCCGTATCTGATCACGGTTGTTGTGGGAGATGACGGAATACCAAGGGATCCTCTCACGGGTGAACCAATAGATATCTACAATCAGTATTCTGTTTATGATATGGAGAATATTCCCGAGCTTGATGGGATAGAGGAGTATTTTAACAGCGGAAAGATATCATGGAGCGACAAAGGATCCAAGAACTATTTCTACAGAATGCTCTATTTCTTCTTTGAAAACGATACCTTGGACGGATACAGGGAAGAAGTGGATATTGAAAAAGCGGTGGTTCAGTATAACAAATTAAGGACTGCCCCGGCTTTACTCGAGACAACGTGGGATACGGCACTCACAACATTACCTGAAAGCTATCCCGCCGAGTACAGGGACGTAATGCTGGTAATGCGCAACTGGCCCAGTGTCAGGGATGCTATCACCGAAAGAGCGGACGCAGAAACAGAAATGCTGAATGCCCTCTATATCGAATTGATGGAGGATAAGCTGGAGGAAGAAGCAGAGAGCTGCATGTATGTCACTGCGCAGATAGATGCCACCAGACGTGCAGAGGTTTATTACAATCTGATACAAAACGATAAGCTTTTTGACACAACCGGAAGCTTTGACTCCGGAGAGCTGGAAGATATAAAGCTCATCAGAGCTGAACTCGTGGCAAGACAGGCGCTGGAAGCTACGGAATTTGATGAGACTCAAAGAGACATAGATTCTCTTGAGGAAATAATAAAGGGACTTGAGGAAAAAAGTAACAAGTTCCACACTGCAATAGAAGCGGAAAATACAGATTTTAAATCAAAAAAATACGACGAAGAACAAAAAAAACTTGATGATGAATATGAGAAACTCACGGAAGAGTTTCAGGATGTAAAGGGTAAATACGAAGCTCTGGAAGCTCAGATACAGTCACTGTTTGACGAGATGTCAGGTTCCGGCAGTGAGTCTCAGAAAAATGAAGATGCAGAAAACGCTACTCCACAGCAAAGTATTACCGAGCAGACAGAAAAAAAGAAGACCCTTTCGGAGGAGACAGCCTCTAAAAAGGCTGAACTTGAAAAGAATCTTGCTCTTCTGAAAGCGCAGAAGACAGCGGCGGAGGCAAAAGCCGGCGAGCTTGATGATCTCAAGGCTAAACTGGGGCAACAGGATGAAAATATAAAAAAACTGGAACAGAGCCTTAAAAAAGAGAGCGCAGATCTTGCTGATATGCGTAAGAAAGCTGACGGTTACACATCCAGCAGGATGACATCCATTGTGGATTCATCGAAAAAGTATGATCCGGACAAGAAAAAAGAGCTGGATGAGGAAGTGTCGGAGCAGCAAAAAAAAGTAAATGCCCTGAATGATTCCTATTTTCTTGTATCCAAGATGAAAAAGGATACGGAAGATGCGATCAAAGAGATCAATGACGGACTTGCTCTTGATGGAAAGATAGCCGAGCTGGAAGGTTCTATTGATACGGATAAAAAGGTCCTGGATCTTCTGGAAGCTGCAGGCTTTGACAGCGCGGATGCGCAGATACTTGAGAATCTGGAAAAGCTTGCATCGGATGACAAAGCATATGAAGAAAAGCTAAACAGCCTGAGGGATATGAAGGCTTCCCTTGATGAACTTGCCCCGGATTATTTTTACCGTAAGGGTCTGATAGACCAGAACCGTTTGAATGCAGAGATCGTATCGGGTAAGATCTCAGAGCATAATGATCTGATCGCAGACATCGAAGACAGATTAAGTAAGAATAATACAGAGATCACAAACAAAAAGGGCGAAAGAGATGCTCTCAAAACAAAACTGAGCAGTCTCAACAGCTCTATAGAAAAGATCAACGCCGATCTGAAATCCATAGATGAACTGCTTAATGAAAAGAAGGGACTCGATCCCAATTCAAGGCTTCAGGAAGCTCTTGAAATAAAGATCAGAGCTTTATCCGATCAGAAACAGGAGTGTCAGACAAAGATCAGTGAACAGGAACAGATCGTCAGAGATGCCGACAACGATGTGATAAAACTTGGCACAGACAAGGAGGATACCAAAAAGAAGCTTGAAGGGGAGGCCTCAAAAGATTATTACCGGGAACTTGAAGAATTAAGTTCCAAGTATGAAATAAAATCAAAAGCCATAAATGATCAGCTAAACGAAATAAACGATAAGATCACCAAATACTGCGCTAACCTGAAAACCTCTAACAGCGATATTAAAGATATTGAGGATGAAAAGGCGGTTTATCAAAAAGCACTGCAGACTTTGACCACATACAAAAACGCTCTTGCAAACGTTGAAAAAGCCAAAAGCGAATATGATGCTGTTGCAGACAAGATTTCGACATGTCGGCACAACCGGGATCTCGTCGCATTAAGGATAGAAGCGGCGGAAACAGAGGATGAAAGAAAAAAATTAATAGACGAGTTTAACGCGCTTGAAGACAAACTGGAGAAAGAGGAAAAAAAGGACGATGAGACCGTAAGAACCGGTCTGTTAGTCGACCTTGAAGACAAAGAGGCCAATATTAGCGAAAAGGAAGCCAAAAAGGAAGAGGCATTAAATGAACTCAGAAAATGTCCGGGCTATAAGGATATATATTCCATTGATACTTATGCGGGAATACTCAATTCTAAAATAGCTGAGTTCGACGATCGGATTGAACTGGTAAGAAAAAAAGAGCCGGGATATAAGGATCTCGCCAGAGAAAAGGAGATCATTCTCAAGAACATCAATATCCTCGAGGGAATGAAAAAGGATGATGAAAAAAAACTTGAGAAAAAGTATTTAACAAAGCTTGAGGATCTCAAGGATGAGATAAAGGGCTTTGATGAATCTATTAAGGAAAAAGATGCAAGTAAGAACAAAGCAAACGAAAACCTTAAAGAACTTAGAAAAACATTAGGAGATGTTACAAAAGCTCTTGAGGAAACGAATTCAAAAAAGGAATCCGTATCGGGAACCCTTGAGCAATATAATTCAAGTTTAAGTTTCGGCCCCATGCCCACTCTGTATTTTCTGAGAGATGCGGTTGCAGCAGGAAATCCGACTATGGGCCGTAAGTTTAAGAATATTGCCGCATATAAGGATATGAAATTTGAAAGCGATGAAGAGCTGCTTTCAATAATCGAACAGTCCGTAGAACTGTGTGAACAGAGCTATGATTCATATGTGTCAAAGAGCCTGTCGAGAGGAGAAAGTGCTGCGGATTATACCGGATATATTCTGTCAAGGGGAGCCGCAAAGAATGCTGCGGATAAAGAAAAGGCATTACCTTATCTACAGATGATAACGGATCTTCAGAGCATCGGAAAGAATGAGATCGAACATGCAGAACGCGAGATCTCGCTCCTTCAAGGATGGCTGATCCCGTTTTCCATGGATGACTTTAACGATAAGAGAACTACGGATGCCCAGGGAGATTATCAATATTATATCAAGGCTGTTTCAGACAGAGACACTATAGAAAACGCCATCACATATGTTCAGGGGCGTCTTGAATATGCCTACAGCCTAAGAGTAAGCTTTACGGATGGCGGCAAGGGAGAGGTCATCGAAAGCCATATAGCATGGCTTGAGAATCTCCTGAATGAATTAAAGGAAAAAGCCGGTCTCGATGACGACACAGACACTGAAAAGAGCGAAGCCGAAGAGATCGAAGAGTTGATGGAACAGGCCCTTGAGGAAAACAATCTCGTCGAGTATAAGAGGCTGAAGGAATACCTTGAAAAGGTAATAAATGCCAACGACGCCAATACCGATGAGGACAGCGGAAGGCTGACCGGTGAAAGTGATCTGAAGCCTACGGATATTGATCCTTCGAAGAGACCTACGGCGTCTCAGGAAATCCTCAATGTAATGAGCGAGGATGTATCAAAGAAAGACGGATCTATTGATCCAAAGGATAAAGACAAGTATTACAGTGCCGGAGGAGATGAGGGAACTCTCTTGAGTGAACTGAAAGAATCCGGAGCAAGTGACCAGCAGCTGGGTCAGGCAAAGAAGGATGATAAAAACGGCGAAAGCGGAAATGCCGGAACAGCCGACAATAGCGGATCATCGGGAGGAAGCTCATCGGGATCTGCGGGAGGCGGTACACAAGGCACATCCGGAACAGATACAGGAACAGGCACGGATCTTTCAAAGATATCAGAGGCCGATCTTGATACCTATGTACGCGAGATCATGGACGGTACAAACGAGGAAGAGAAGATCGCACTTGTGGCTGTTCTTACTCAGAAAGCCGAAAGCAGCGGAGACAAGAAGCTGGCTTCATATGCAAAGAATCTCTTGGATGAACTGCTTAGAAACGGAAGCACATGCATCTATAAACAGTATCTTGACGACAAGACGAAAGAATATGTTTCACTGGGTGCTATGGACAGATGCAGGATACTTTCCGGATTCAGATATGTCAGACAGGCTAATGATATAACCATGAGCCAGATGTTCGGAGGCTCGGCAAGCTATGTATTTACTGTCGGCAAAAAGAGTGTTGCCAAGAATGACGGAAACACCTATACCATGAAGGCCAACACTGTTCAGCAAACTGACAGTTATTTAAGGGATGATGATGTAAAGATCGCTTATGTGGAAGAGACCGAAGCGAAGAAATTAATGGAGTGCGAATGTGTTTATATCAAGAATACGGATTGGGCACTTTTGATCACTCCGGGTGTAGCCAAACAGATCCAGGAGATCGGTGACATCTTGAATGAAATGGTCGCAAGAGGCGAAAAAGTTAATATCCCAAAGAGATAAGTCACAATAGGAGCAAAGTAAGATGGCAGATTATACAATAATCTCGGATGTCAGCAATTACATACTCAGTGTTCTGAGATCGAAGATGTGCCCCGAGCCCATTCCTTCTCCGAACAATATAGAGGTTTCATCCCCCGCTTCACAGGATGTAGACTATATTTTAGGTCTTTACCTGTATGACATCAAGGAGGATGACACGGTTGCACCGCCGCCTACAGTCAGGCGCGGAAAGCTTCAACTTACACCGCCGCCAAAACCGTATAGCTTGTACTATATGGTATTTGTAAATTCGGGAGGCCAGGCCGGACTTAAGGACCAGGACTTCCAAAAGATCATCGGAAAGTGCGCACAGATTGTCTCCGACAATAACTCCGTACTTCCGAACCAGTTACAGAACTGGCTGGACACACAGGAACCTCCGATAGTTCTGACCCAGGCGAAGATTTCATTGGAGGAGAAAGTAAGGGTGTGGAGTGCTATCAACAAGCCGTATCAGATATCGCTCTTTTACAAGGCGGCACCCGTCTACGTATCCAGCGAACTCGTCATCAATACGCCTCGTGTTGTTGATGCTCAGTTCTCACTGAATGTTACAGGCGAGGAGGTGGATAGCAATTAGAAGATCACCTCCACGTAGCGTACCACGCTACGGGCCGGAAAGGAGGAACCCAACATGGAAAAGGCTGTTATCCACTATACGCTTGATCTGTTAGTCACTCTTTATGATTCGACTACAGGACATGCGGTGGATGAAAGAAATGTCCAATTCTTCAAAAACGGTGATTTCGTCACCGCCCACGCAAGAGGAGAAGGGTGTTACGTATTCATGAATGACGGCAGAGAAAATAGTCTCATGCGTGTCGAAGTATACGGATACGAACCCCAAAACCTGAAAGTGGACTATGAAAAGTTAGACAAGATCATGCCGATGCTTGACGTTTTCCTGATACCGTCAGAGAATTCGAAACGCGGTGAGCCTGTATTAACCTTGAAGGGTCGACTTCCCGGGCTTGAATCATTAGAGGCCATCCATCCAGGCCGCGCCGTTACCACGATCCGAGACATAGATATAAAAAAACGTATCTGTACGCTCTTTTCTCCAAACAGGAGAGCAAATCTTACGGAGAGTGCCTACGGCTTGTTCAACGCAGAAAAGACAACCTTTGAGAAGATCGAGATCGCAGAGGAAATGTCCGAGAAAAAAATCCGGCTGCGTAAAATACCGGATGAGGAATTTCCGCCAAACTCTTCAGTGTGCCGTATCATTTACGGACAGGTGGAGGAGGATGGAACGTACCTGTTCAGGGTGCGGGATGACGGAAGAAGCCTCAGATACCTTATCAAATATGTTGTAAACGGACAGCCAAGATACAAAAAAGTGGATTTCGGAGAACCCGATATTCCGAGTCTTGACTGAGAGACGGTTTAAAAGCTGTCACTCGAAGGGAGAAGATCATGTCACAACTAGTTTGTACCGGAGGAAGCTGTATGTGCACTTTCGGAACCGCACCGGGAACGCTTACTTCTACGAATAATGCGACGGTGCTGGTGGAAGGAAAGCCTGCACTTGTTATGGCGGATGCCGCACCAATGGTTAATGTGACCCCCTTTGGAATGTGCACGACACTTTCCAATCCGCAGGTAGCAGCCGCTACGGCGGCAGCCTTGGGAGTACTTACACCGCAGCCCTGTATTCCGGCAATTGCCGGCGCCTGGATAGGTGGGAAGACACTCATCGGCGGAAAGCCCTGTCTGAATATGGAGAGCAAGTGCATGTGTACATACGGGGGCTCTATAAGCATAGTCAATCCCGGTCAGATGAAAGTGATCGAAAGCTGATCCGCAAAGCAAAGAAACGAAAGGAGAAAATCAGTTTATGGCTGAATATTTTAGTCCCGGAGTATATGTAGAAGAGTATGACAATGCTCCGCGTAGCGTAGAAGGGGTAGGAACCAGCACCGGCGGCTTTGTTGGCCTTGCCGAGAAAGGACCCACCAAGGGAGCTCCCCTTCTTGTAACCAATTTCAAGAGCTTTACAAAACAGTTCGGAGGATTCCTCTCCGAGTATACCCACGGTGATTACCGTTATCTTGCAAACGCAGTAGAGCAGTTCTTCTTAAACGGCGGAACACGCTGCTATGTATCACGTGTTGCTCCCGAAGATGCTACTTGCGCATCCAAGAAGAGCGGCATCCTCACCGTAACTGCAGCAAACGAAGGAAAATGGGGCAACCGCATCCAGATCACCTTAAAGACAGTTACCAAAAAGAAGATGCAGCTTCTTGAGAACGTTGGCAAGAACATTTACAGAGCAAAGAGTGTTGAAGGTTTCCGCGAGGGCGACGTAGTTGAGTTCAACGGCGAGTACAACCGCATTGCAATGATCTATGACGAGCAGGTTACCTTCGAGAACAAGTTCAAGGCAGATCCCGTTGATGCGGATATGATCCCCAAGAATTTCGTTAAGCTCGTTACTTTTGATATGCAGGTTCGCTACAACGAGGATGTTGAGAACTTCTTTGATCTCACTCTCAATTCAGCATCACCCGCATACGTTGCATCCCGTCTTGCATCCAGTAAACTTGTAAAGGTTGAGGCAAAGGCTGTTAAGGAAGCTACCGTTAAGACCGACAAGGCTGAAAAGTCTGACGAGGCTCCTATGAAGGAGATCGGCAACCCTGTAGAGAATATCCTCGGCAAGGGTATCACAGAGGGAAGCTTCTCTCTTGAAGGCGGTACCGACGGAAGCATCGCTAAGGTTAATGCAGGCACCTTCATCGGTAAGGATGACGGCCCTGAGGGACGTACAGGTATCCAGAGCTTCCTTGAGAATGACAATGTCAACATCATGGCAGTTCCCGGTGTTACCATCCCCGAGGTTATCGTAGCATTAGTTGCTCACTGTGAGAACACCAAGAGCCGCTTTGCCGTTATCGATATGCCTAAGGACGAGTACAAGACCGATGCTCTTATCCAGTACAGGGGCCTCATCGACAGCACCTATGCAGCTATGTATCATCCCTGGATCCAGGTATTTGACAGAGGCTCCAACAAGGCTGACTTCGTTCCTCCTTCAGGAGCAGTTATGGGTGTTTACTCACGTACCGACATCAGCCGCGGTGTTCACAAGGCACCTGCGAACGAGCCTATCTTCTGCACCGGTGTTAAGGTTAACTACACCAAGGATGAGCAGGATATTCTTAACCCCGAAGGAGTTAACCTTATCCGTGCGATTCCCGGAGAAGGCATCCGTATCTGGGGCGCAAGAACTGCTTCTCAGAACAGCGCATTCAAGTATGTCAACATCCGTCGTCTCTTCATCTACGTTATGGAGAGCATCAAGGCTTCTACCAACTGGGTAGTATTCGAGCCCAACGACAGCACACTCTGGCAGAGAGTATCTCTTACGATCACATCCTTCCTGGATGGTCTGTGGAGAACCGGAATGCTGACCGGAGGATCACCGGGAGAGGCTTACTTCGTAGAGATCGGTCCTTCAACCATGTCTCTTGATGATATCAAGAACGGCAGACTTATCTGCAACATCGGTATCGCACCCAGCCGTCCTGCCGAGTTCGTAATCTTCCGTCTGACCCAGCATACCTCTGAGACCGGTGGCTCCGAGGGCGGAGAAGAATAAGCTACAGTAAAAAATTTATGAAAAGGAGAAATAACTAATGGCTAGTCCTTATGAAAACCAGAAAGGCTTATCATATCCCCTTACAAAAATGAACTTCCTCGTTCGTGTGGCTAATGTCGAAGGAACTGCAGCTTTTTCGCAGGTTACCGGCATTGATGCTTCAGTGGATGTGATCGAGTTCCGTCAGGGCAACGCAAACTCCCTGGCACCCGTAAAGATTCCGGGCCTTGTAAAGCACGGAAATATCACTCTTCGTTTTGGTTATACACTTGATTCCGCATTCAAGACATGGATTCAGGAGTGTGTATCCGAGGTTCGTGGTGAGATGCCCAGAAACGATGTTCAGATCGAACTTATCGATATCAACGGTGGATCTCCTCAGACTCTCGCTACCAGCGTAACCGGAACCAGAGTATGGCTTCTTACCAACGCATGGGTTACCAAGTATACCGGACCCGAGCTTGACGCAAAGACCAG
>CACXGM010000126.1 GCA_902767075.1 uncultured Lachnospiraceae bacterium | reverse complement strand
CTATATCCATTTTCATATGCATATTTTCGGAGATTGTTTCCGCTCTTCTCCATATCAATTATAGTTTTACTTTCAATCATTCGTCCTGGCCCCTTTTATTCTGTAATAATCCTCCATCTCAACATCCAGAGTAATAGCTTTCGGACGGGTGTTGCTCACCCTATGCAAAAGCACGCAGCTTTCAACATTCGCGGTCCATGGGAACTGGTCCACACAGGCGATTCTCCTTGCTTCGTAGCCATTTTCAATAAAGATTTCAAGGTCTCTGGCAAGGCTTGAAGGCTTGCAGGAAATATAAAGAATGCTTTTTACACCATAATCGATTATCTTTCCGATAGCCTTTGGATGAATTCCGTCACGTGGTGGATCGAGGATTATCATATCCGGCTTCTCCTCGATATCGTCGATCACTTTAAGTACATCTCCTGCAATAAACTCACAGTTCGTCAGACCGTTGCCGGCCGCATTTTCCTTTGCAGCCTCTACAGCCTCGGGTACGATTTCCACTCCGATCACCTTGTTAACCGATGGTGACATAAGCTGAGCTATTGTTCCGGTTCCCGAATACAGATCGAAAAGTACACCGACCTTTTCTTTGCTATCTTCCGCTTCACTTCCAAGAGATCTCATAGCATCCTCTGCAAATTCTCTTGCCTTACTGTATAGCACTTCGCAGCTATAGGTATTGGTCTGGAAAAATGAAAACTCTGTGATCCTGAATTTAAGCCCGAGAACCTCTTCATTAATGTATTCTCTGCCATAAAGGATTTCTGTTTTATCCGATTGAACAACATCCGCCTGAGAATCATTAAAGGTGTGAAGAATACTCACTATCTTCCCGTCAAGACCAAGTCCCAAAAGCGCCGAAACATACTCGCTCATATCGAAATCAAGCAGCGTAGTCGTAACAATAGCAACCATGATCTCTCCGGTCTTGGCTGCTTTTCTGACGAGGAGATGCCTTAAATATCCGTCATGACGGAGCCTGTGGTAAAAAGGAAGTCCCTTGTCCCTGAAATAACCGACGGTTATATCAAGGATTTTTCTGTAATCTCCGTCGACTATCTTACAATCCGAAACATTTACGATATCGTAAAAGCTTCCCCTTTTATGCATTCCGAGAGCCAAAGGTCCGCCCATATACTCATCGCCAAAAGTAAACTCCATCTTATTTCTATAACCATAGGTTACAGGGCTCTTGCAGATATCTTCCCAGGAGTACTCCCCGGACTGCTTCTCAAGAACAGGTAAAAGCAGTTTTTGAACCTGTTCGTTTTTAATCTTTGTCTGTTCCTCGTAGGGCATGGAGATATAGGTACATCCGCCGCACTTGCCAAAGTGCGGGCATCCTTCTCCGGTTTCGAGCTCCGACTTTTCAATCACCTCAAGCAGAGCGCCCTCGGCCTTTCCGTGCCTTAACTTATTGATCCTTGCGCGCACAGTCTGTCCCGGAAGAGAGTTTTTAACTATTACTCTTTCTCCTTCCTCCGTTTCCACTATTCCGATGTTGGGGAATCTGATTTCCACAACCTTCCCAACGATTTCCTGTCCTTTTTTCATAAAACCACCATATTCCCAAAAGTATAATGCACAAGATTTTGATCAGATTATCTGCACACAAAAAGTAGGGAACGCAAATCTGCCTTCCCTACTAAACATATCCAAATAATTTATCAATAATCTGCGACTATTCTTCGTCCTCGAAAAACTCGTCGTCATCAGCGAAATCTGAGTCGAAATCATCAAGATAATCAGGCTTTTTCTTTGAACGATAGATAAGATATCCTACAAGGCATCCGATAGCGATAACGCCGATAATAGCAAGGATGATAATCCAAACCTTTACCTTGCGCTCCTCTTCTACCTCTTCGATAATCTCTTCGGCTTCTTTTTTCTTAAGGAAATTCTTGAGTTTGATATTCTCCTTCATCTCCTCAAACTTTGCCGGAGCCTCTGCTTTAAGTGTTCCGAAATAATCCTCAATCTTGCTCATATTTCCTGCCTTTCCGGGCAAAACCCCATAAACAATTTTCTCTATACTACCATATTTGTCAGACTTTTTCAAGTTTTGCAAAGGATGCATACATTATTTTCTGACCATAAGCATCAAAATCCACAGTCACCTTGTAATCCCTTGGTTCCTTCACAATACTGAGAACGGTACCCTGTCCGAATTTCTTATGTCTTACCACATCGCCTGTAACATAATCCAGTGTACCCGGATCCGCTGCCGGCATTCCCTTTGTCAGACCGGCTATGGCGTTCAGGCTTTTGATCTCCGCCTGCATAGCGGGTTTTCGGCTCTCCGGGGTTGATATATCCCGAAGTCTGGCAGTCGGTCTGGCGGCAGCATCCCTGTTTTTAGAATACCTGCCTTCCAAATAACCACCATCTGAATATCTGTCTTTGATATACCTTCCCCTTGGCAGCTGTCCCTCCAACAATTCAGAAGGGATCTCACGTATAAATCTGCTTACAGGATTAAACTGTGTCTCTCCGCGCATCATACGCATCTTCGCAGCAGTCAAAGTAAGATACCTCTTGGCTCTGGTGATTCCCACATATGCCAGTCTGCGCTCTTCCTCCAGATCTTCACGTTCTCCTGAGGATATGGAACTCATTCCCGGGAAGAGTCCATCCTCCATTCCCACAATAAAGACTCTGTCAAACTCCAGACCCTTTCCGCTGTGAAGCGTCATGAGGAGTACTCTTCCGTCCTCACTGTCCATACTGTCAATATCCGAAACAAGTGCCACTTCCTCCAAAAATCCGGTCAGTGTACCATCATCATGATCCTCTTCATATTTTGTTGCTCTATTTATTAGTTCATCTACATTGGAGATTCTATCGTCTGCAGTCTCTTCGTCCTGATCCTTTAAGTATTCATAATAGTTCGTAGCTTCTACTATGGCATTCAGCACCCCGGCTATCCCGATCTTTGGAAGTTCTGCACGGAGCGTGTTTATCAGATTGACAAAATTATTTATCTTCGCCGCCGTTTTCCCAAGTCCCGAGATATTATCCGCATTTTCCATCGCTCCATATAAACTGTCATCGGTCATTTCCGCAAAATCAAGCAGTTTATCTATTGTAGCGGGGCCGATGCTCCTCTTTGGAACATTGATTATACGTCTGACAGCCACTTCATCCAGGCCGTTTTCTATAGTCTTCAGATATGCAATCATATCTTTAACTTCTGCTCTAGCATAAAAATATGTCCCACCGATAAGATTATACGGGATTCCTCTGTAAACCATCCTCTCTTCTATAAGACGGGACTGAGCGTTTGTTCTGTACAAAACGGCAAAATCGTTGTATGAAGCGCCATCGCGGCGAACTGCGGTAGCTATCTCATCCACCACGGTGTCCGCTTCCTCATAGGCGTTCTCAAGCTGCATAAAACGTATCTTGTTGCCCTCTTTTATTTCGGACCAAAGTTTTTTATTCTTACGCGACATGTTATTGGAGATCACGCTGTTGGCAGCATCCAATATTATCTGAGTAGACCTGTAATTCTGCTCAAGTTTGATCACTGTGGCATTCGGATAATGCTCTTCAAAATCAAGAATATTTCTGATGTTTGCTCCTCTGAAACGATAGATCGACTGATCATCATCCCCCACAACGCAGAGGTTTCTGTATTTATCTGCAAGGAGCCTGACAAACTCAAACTGAGCCTTATTGGTATCCTGGTACTCATCGACACTGATATATTTAAATCTCTCCTGATAGTAATCCAGGATCTCCGGGAACTGTTTAAACAGTTCCACGGTCAGTACAATAATATCATCGAAATCAAGGGCGTTACTCTTCTTTAGTTCTTCCTGATATTCTCTGTATGCTCTGGCGATGACTATCTTGGTAAAATCACCCATTGTTGAAAGAGAATACTCACTCACGCTGATAAGATTATCTTTTGCGTTTGAGATCGCATTCAAAAGGGTCTTTTCTTTGTAATTCTTTGTATCTATATTCAGTTTCTTACAGACATTTTTCATGACCGTCTTCTGATCGTCGCTGTCATAGACGGTGAAATTAGTGTCATAGCCCAGTCTGTCGATATGTCGTCTGAGTATCCTGATACAGGTAGAATGAAATGTGGTGACCCATATCTGATCCCCGCCGAACCCCACCAGCTGCTGGACCCTGTTTCTCATTTCCTCAGCTGCTTTGTTGGTAAAGGTGATAGCTAAAATATTCCAGGGCGAAACTCCCTTTTTGTCAATCAGATATGCGATCCTATGAGTGATGGTCTTGGTTTTTCCTGTACCCGCACCCGCAAGAATAAGCAGTGGACCCTCGGTGGTTTCCACTGCTTCAAACTGTTCATCATTAAGTGAATCGTAAAGAGCCATATAT
>CACXGM010000125.1 GCA_902767075.1 uncultured Lachnospiraceae bacterium | reverse complement strand
TGCCGGCGCACGCGGAAAGTTCGATAGCAAAAAGGAGACCCCTATGGGCAAAAGAGAGGACTATATCGGCTGGGACGAATACTTTATGGGTGTGGCCCAGCTCTCGGGATTCCGCTCAAAGGATCCCAACACACAGGTTGGTTGTTGCATAGTCAGTCAGGATAACAAGATCCTTTCTATGGGCTACAACGGTTTGCCCAAGGGATGCTCCGATGAGGATTTTCCCTGGAACAGAGAGGGAGATGTCCTGGATGAGACAAAGTACGCATATGTGACCCATGCAGAGCTTAATTCCATCCTAAATTACAGAGGGGGATCCCTTGAGGGAGCAAGACTTTATGTGTCGCTTTTCCCCTGCAATGAGTGCGCGAAAGCCATCATTCAGGCAGGGATAAAGAAAGTGGTGTTCGACAGCGACAAATACGAGGGAACACCGGAAAATCGCGCAGCAAAGCGCATGTTTGATGCGGCGGGAGTAGAGTATATTCCCTACAGCCGTACCGGACGCACCATCAAGATCATGATCTGATGAGTCCGGTGCAGAGGAGAGTTACTTTTGAAGAAGTTTCGAAAACAGTTGGTTTCGGCTTTGACTGTGATCGCTGTGATGCTAAGCGGATTCGTGGTGCCCGTGAACGTAAATGCGGATACGGCATCCGAACTTCAGCAGAAGATAGATCAGGCTCAGAGGGAAAAAGAAGAGCTTGAAAAACAGCAGGAGCAGAACGAAAACGAACTGTCGGGCCTGAAGCAGGAGAAAAACACCCTGCAGGGCAAGTTATATGAATTAAATACAACGCTTGAAGAGGTTGGATATCACCTGGAGGATCTGGAGGACCGGATCATCATGAAGGAGCTGGATATTCAGATCGCACAGGCGGCTCTGGAAGAAGCGATCGCCACCGAACAGCAGCAGTACGAGGACATGGTAAGACGTGTCAAGCAGACCTATGAGAGAAACGAGAGCAGCATGCTCAACGAGATCTTAAATGCGGGCAGCCTGTCAAAGCTTTTAAACCTGGAGGAATATTACCGAAAGGTGGAAGAGTACGATCAGAAAAAGCTGAAAGAGTTCAAGGAAAGCAGAGCTAAGATTGCAGAGGAAAAAGAGAGACTTGAGCTGGAACAGGTAGCGCTTCAGGATCTTCGGGACGAAGCGGAGCAGGAGCGCGAAAGGGTGGAGCAGATAGTCAAAGAAACCCAGGGCTCCATCAACATCTACAGCGCACAGATCACGGAGACCGAGGAACAGATAGAGGCTTACGAGAATCAGATAGCGGAAAAAGAAAAGGACATGGAGTATCTGAAAAAACTCCTGGAAGAAGAAAGGGCCAAGTCGAGACTGGCTAAGAATTCTACCTGGAGGGACATCAGCGAAGTAAGCTTCGCCGAGGGTGACAGAACCCTTCTGGCGAACCTCATCTACTGCGAGGCCGGAGGAGAATCCTACGAGGGCCAGGTGGCGGTAGGGGCTGTAGTAATGAACCGTGTGCTCAGCAGCGTGTTCCCGGATACCGTTTCCGGTGTAATATATGCTCCGAAGCAGTTTTCACCCGCGGGAAGTGGCAGGCTTGCTCTTGCGCTTGCACAGAACAGGGCGACGGATTCCTGCTACAGAGCGGCGGATGAGGCTATGAGCGGATACTCGAATGTGGGATCCTGCGTGTATTTTAGGACACCCATAGATGGCTTATCCGGAATATCCATCGGAGGTCACATATTCTATTAGTTCAAAATTTTTGCGGAAAAAATGCCACGTATGATCAAATACGTGGCTGTTTTTATACGGACAAAACATTTTGTGAGGATGCGGGTTTTACAAGCCCTTCTGGTCGAGGCATGCCTGATATTTATCGAATTTATCCCGGGCTATGATGGAGAGCAGGTTGTTTAACTGGCGCAGACAATTGATGAGCTGCTCATCGGTGATGAGGCCCTGCTCCTTTGCATCTGCCAGTTCGTCCAGATCCACCACTTTGAATCTGCCGCTGGGGTAGATGATCACATCCGCAAGAAGGTCCGTAACAGTGAGAGAGGATCCGTCTTCGGAAAAATCGTACTGAACAATGTCACAGTACCAATAGAGGAGTTCGCCGTCAGAACGATAGAATTTGCTGATCTTTACCCCATCCTGCAGGAAATAGCAGGAGGTGCCGTGATCGAAATCGGCCTTTGGGCGGATGGTGTTCCATTTGGTGATGATGCGGTCCTCGGTCTGCTCCACGATCACATCATCCTCTAAGAGAAAACACTCGGCGGGTATTATACGTTTTCTGTAAAGTTTCAGTTTATTCATACAAATTCCCCTTCCTTTTCCAAATTATATCATAGCCTCTGTTTTTTTATAGACTTTTTTTGAAAATTTAGGTATAATATTTCCAATATTTTTATTTGATGGAAAAACTTTTACTTAACGGCTATTAGGCCTATGGATTGCGATGTTTGAGGAAAAAGGAGAGTCTGAGAAAACGGCAAAGAGAGAGGAAAAGAGTCGTGAGAGGAGGGGTATATACAGAAACCTTACTCTTATTTCTCAATTTACTCTTTTTATGCTGGTCCCCATCGGCGGTCTCTCCGCACTCGGATATTTCCTGGATAAGCATTTCGGAACTTCATGGATCATCATCGTCTGCTTCTTTGTGGGCGCTGTAGCCGGCGGCCAGAGCGTATACAGACTGGCGATGAAGATCGCAAACGAAAAGAAGGAAGAGCCGGAGCGGAAGATCATAAATCCCAGGGGAAGCGGAAACAATCCGAAACCCGATGACGGGGATGATGAAGCCACAAGAACAAAAGATCTGTCAGATGTGGTATCGGAGAAGAGCGATGACTGAACTTTTAAAAAAATGTAATCGCACACTTCTTGAACTGTGGACGGGAATGACGGTCTTCGGGCTGATCTGCGAGACAGTGCTTTTGATCTTTTCAAAGAACAGGGGAATCCACTCCGCCAGCCTCTGGACAGGCGTTATTATGGGAGCGCTCGCGTCCGTACATATGTATTTTTCACTCGACCGCGCTCTTGATTTCCCCGAGGGTGCAGCCAAGAAAAAGATCACATTTTCATATGTTCTGAGATATACGGTGATCGTTATTGTATTTGCGGTCATTTGTGTCACTAAGTTTTTCAATCCGCTGCTTGTTTTTCTCGGATACATGTCCCTCAAGGTGGGGGCACTTATCCAGCCACAGACCCACAAGGTTTACAATGCGATTTTTCATGAAACGGATCCCGAGCCCATGACCGAGGAGGAATACAATGCTCTTATGGCTGCGGCGAAGGAAGATGAAAAGGAAGATGAAAAAGAAAAGCTGCAGGGGAGTGATATATAGATCTTTTACAATTGCATATGGGTATTACTATAATACAGGTAAGGAGGTGAAGCTATGAACTATGGTATTTTGCTTGCCGATGACATCGACTTTATGGTGCACGGGATCTTCAAGTACAATTTCTTTGGACTCGGAGAGGTCTGGATCACCACAACTCATGTTTGTCTGCTGATCGTCATGCTGATCCTGATCGGATTTGCGATAGCGGCCAACAGATGTCTTGCGAAGGCAAAGGATGAGCCCTCCGGTTTCCAGAATGTTGTTGAACTCATAGTTGAGATGCTGGATGGAATGGTTGACAAGACCATGGGACGTGCAGCACCGAAGTTTTACAACTACATCGGAACAATATTTATCTTTATATTGTTCAGCAACATTTCGGGACTTCTGGGCCTTAGGCCGCCCACAGCCGATTACGGAACTACGCTGGCTCTCGGTGTCATAACCTTCGTGCTGATACATGTCAACACGTGGACGCACAACAAGCCGATAGACATCTGGAAGGACAAATGTTCTCCGCTGCCGCCGTGGCTGCCCATCTGGCTGCCCATCAATATCATTTCCGATATTGCGGTGCCGATCTCACTCAGCTTGCGTCTGTTCGCAAACGTTCTTTCCGGAACGGTTATGATGGCGCTGATCTACGGATTGCTGAAATGGATCGCCACAGGATGGCCGGCAGCACTTCATGTATACTTCGATCTGTTCTCGGGCGCTATACAGACATATGTATTCTGTATGCTGACCATGACGTACATTTCGAATGCACGGGGAGACAAATAGACAAACAATTACTTGGTAAGCAAATGAAAGCAGAGTCAGGGAAAGCGCTGAAGCCCCGGCTTTGCAGGACAATTTCGATCAGCGCAGAAATGAGGAAAAAATGTTTGATCAGAATTTTATCTTAGGTTGCTCAGCAATCGGTGCAGGACTGGCAGTTATCGCCGGTATCGGACCCGGTGTAGGTCAGGGTATCGCTGCAGGACACGCAGCAGCAGCTGTTGGACGTAACCCCGGAGCAAAGGGAGATGTTACTTCAACCATGCTTCTCGGACAGGCCGTTGCCGAGACCACAGGTCTTTACGGTCTACTCATTGCAATGCTCCTGTTGTTCGTTAAGCCCCTTGTTGGATAAGACATCAGTCAGACCAAAGGGTTTTGACAAATTGAAAGGAGAAAACGAATGGTACTTTTGGAAGGAGATACAATGTCCAGATTGTTTGGTCTGGATCTTCAGCTCGGAGCTGACTTCTTTCTTTCCGTAATCGCTATCTTCGTTTTGTTTTTTGCATTCAGTCTTTTGCTGTTTAATCCCGCCAGAAAGATGCTCAACAATCGTAAGCAGAGGATCAAAGACGAGATCAAGGAAGCTCACGAGATAAAAGAGACGGCGGACAAGCTTAAAACTCAGTATGAGGAAAAGCTTGCCAATATAGACAAAGAGGCAGAAGAGATCCTGAGCAGTGCAAGAAAACGTGCCCTTGAAGGTGAGAGCAGAGTCGTTGCCGAGGCCAGAGAAGAGGCCGGACGGATCATCGCTCACGCACGTACTGAAGCTGAACTTGAAAAGCAGAAAGCAATGGATGAGGTTAAGCGCGAGATGATCGTGATCGCCTCGATGATAGCGGAAAAGGTTGTATCGGAACAGATCGATACCACCGTTCAGGACAAGTTGGTAGAAGATACGCTTAAGGAAATAGGTAAAAGCACATGGCAAAGTTAGTTTCCAAAACCTACGGCGAAGCCCTTTTTGAGCTTGCGCACGAGGAAAACAAAGCAAGTGAAATGCTTGAGGAAATTCAGTCAGTGCGCGAGATACTTGGGTCAAATCCCGAATTCAGAAAAATGATGCTGCATCCGGGGATCGCTAAGCAGGATAAGCTTAAAATAGTCGATGAAGTCTTTTCCGGCAGAACCAGCGAGGAGATAACAGGTTTTTTACGTATTGTTGTCGACAAAGAAAGGTTCGCCGATCTGGATTCGATTTTCCAATACTTTATCGATAAAGAAAAGGCAGCCCAGGGAATCGGCGTCGCGTATGTCAACACGCCCAAACCCCTCGACTTAGAGGGCAGGAGCAAGGTGCGCGACAAGCTTCTCGAAACCACGGATTTCAACACTCTTGAAATGCATTATGATGTTGAACCGGACCTTATAGGCGGCATGGTGATCCGCATAGGAGACCGTGTTATAGATTCGAGTATCAAGAGCAGATTGAATGATTTGACAAAGGAATTATTAGAACTCCAGCTGGGCTAGCCCGAGTTGGAAGAAAGGTGCTATTAGGGCAATGAATTTAAAACCTGAAGAAATAAGTTCTGTCATCAAGGAACAGATCAAAAGATATGCATCCACCCTTGATGTGGCTGATGTAGGTACGGTCATTCAGGTGGCGGACGGTATCGCTCGTGTTCACGGTCTTGAGAACGCAATGCAGGGTGAGCTTTTAGAGTTCCCCGGCGATATCTACGGAATGGTTCTCAACCTTGAGGAAGACAACGTGGGTGTCGTTCTTCTGGGCAATTCCAGGAATATAAACGAGGGCGACCTTGTAAAGACCACCGGCCGAGTTGTTGAGGTGCCTGTAGGTGATGCTCTTCTGGGAAGAGTTGTTAACTCACTCGGACAGCCCATCGACGGCAAGGGACCCATCCAGACCAGCAAGTTCCGTAAGATAGAGAGAGTTGCAAGCGGCGTTATCACACGTAAGTCCGTTGATACTCCTCTTCAGACCGGTATCAAGGCTATCGACTCCATGATCCCCATCGGACGCGGACAGCGTGAGCTCATCATCGGAGACCGTCAGACCGGTAAGACCGCTATCGCTATCGATACGATCATCAATCAGAAGGGTCAGAACGTAAAATGTATCTATGTTGCTATCGGTCAGAAAGCTTCTACCGTAGCAAATATTGTTAAGACTCTCGAGGAGTTCGGCGCAATGGCATATACCACCATCGTGGTATCAACAGCCAGCGACCTTGCTCCCCTGCAGTATATCGCTCCTTATTCAGGATGCGCTATCGGAGAGGAATGGATGGAGAACGGCGAGGACGTACTCGTTATCTATGACGACCTGTCCAAGCACGCTACCGCATACCGTACACTCTCCCTGCTCCTTCGTCGTCCGCCCGGACGTGAAGCTTATCCCGGAGACGTATTCTATCTCCATTCAAGACTTCTCGAGCGTGCGGCACGTATGAGCGACGAATACGGCGGAGGTTCACTCACCGCCCTGCCCATCATCGAGACACAGGCAGGAGACGTTTCGGCGTATATTCCCACCAATGTTATCTCCATCACAGATGGACAGATATATCTTGAAACAGAGATGTTTAACTCCGGTTTCCGTCCCGCTGTAAACGCAGGTCTCTCCGTATCCCGTGTAGGTGGTGCGGCACAGATCAAGGCGATGAAGAAGATCGCAGCGCCCATCCGTACAGAGCTTGCTCAGTACAGAGAGCTGGCTTCATTCGCACAGTTCGGATCGGAACTTGATAATGATACCAAGGAAAAGCTTGCACAGGGCGAACGTATCAGAGAGGTATTAAAGCAGCCTCAGTATTCACCCATGCCGGTTCAGTACCAGGTTATCATAATCTATGCAGTTACCAGAAAGTATCTGCTGGATGTTCCCGTAGAGGATATCACACGCTTTGAGACTGAGTTCTTTGAGTTCCTCAACACCAAGTATCCCGAGATTCCCAATGGTATCGCTACCGAAAAGGTCATCACGGAGGAAGCTGAGGAGAAGCTCAAGAAGGCTATAGTTCAGTTCAAAGAGATATTCCTTAACCCTGAGGAAAAATAATGAGGTAATAAACTATGGCATCAATGCGTGATATTAAACGCCGGAGGTCTAGTATTCAGGGAACTCAGCAGATCACAAAGGCGATGAAGCTGGTGTCAACCGTTAAGCTTCAGCGCGCGAGATCGGCAGCTGAGAAATCCAAGTATTACTTTGACAGTATGTTCCGCACGGTGAACAGTATTCTGTCCCGGGTCGGACATATCGAGCACAGATACCTTATTCCCGGAGAATCTCCGAGAAAGGCTGTGGTCGTGATAACCTCCAACAGAGGTTTGGCCGGCGGCTACAATTCCAATGTGGTTAAGCTGATCACGAGAAATGATGAGTTAAAAAAGGAAGATCTGGATATCTACTGTATCGGAAACAAGGGCCGTGAGGCTTTTTCCAGACACGGATATACCATACGTGAAGATCTGCCGGACATAATCGAAGATCCCCTTTATTCCGAGGTGAACGATCTGACAAACAGACTGCTCGCTTCCTTTGAAAAGGGAGAGATCGGAGAGATTTACCTGGCATATACCTTTTTTAAGAATACAGTCAGTCAGGAACCGAGACTTATCAAGCTTCTTCCCGTAGAGCCGGAGGATGGTGAGGATGAGTCAAATGCGGTGATGAACTTCGAGCCCGAGGACGTGGAAGCGATAGACATGATCATTCCGAAGTATATCAGCAGTCTGATCTACGGCGGTCTGAAGGAGGCTATCGCCAGCGAAAACGGAGCCAGAATGCAGGCGATGGACAATGCGACCAGCAATGCGGAGGAGATGATAGACAAGCTGTCACTCCAGTACAACAGAGCCCGTCAGGGATCCATCACTCAGGAACTTACGGAGATCATCGCAGGTTCGGAGGCGATCAGTTAGAGAACCATGTGGCAGCCGCTTAGGGCGGCAGAAATGAGGTTATAAATGGCAGAGAATAAAGGAAAAGTAACCCAGATCATCGGTGCGGTACTTGATATCCGCTTCGACGAGGGGAAGCTTCCTGAAATTAATGAAGCAATACGCATTCCGCTGAAGGATGGCGGAGAGCTTGTTGTTGAGGTATCCCAGCATCTTGGAGATGATACGGTAAGATGTATCGCAATGGGCCCCACCGACGGACTTGTCCGCGGAACAGAGGCTATTGCTACAGGTGCACCTATTTCGGTTCCTGTCGGTGAAAATACCCTGGGACGTATCTTCAACGTACTGGGACAGCCCATAGACAACAAGCCTGCTCCCAAGGGAGTGGAATATGAGCCCATCCACAGAGCTGCACCTTCCTTCGAGGAGCAGTCCACAGAGGCAGAACTTCTGGAGACGGGTATCAAGGTCGTTGACCTTCTTTGCCCTTACCAGAAGGGTGGTAAGATCGGTCTCTTCGGTGGTGCAGGTGTAGGTAAGACAGTCCTGATCCAGGAGCTGATCCGTAACATCGCAACCGAGCACGGCGGATATTCTGTATTTACAGGTGTAGGAGAGCGTACCCGTGAAGGAAACGACCTCTATCACGAAATGAGCGAGTCGGGAGTTATCGACAAGACCACCATGGTCTTCGGTCAGATGAATGAGCCCCCGGGAGCAAGAATGAGAGTCGGACTTACCGGTCTTACCATGGCTGAGTATTTCCGTGACAAGGGTGGAAAGGACGTGCTTCTTTTCATCGATAATATTTTCCGTTTCACTCAGGCCGGTTCCGAGGTTTCAGCGCTTCTGGGACGTGTGCCTTCCGCGGTAGGTTATCAGCCTACACTGCAGACAGAGATGGGTGCTCTTCAGGAGAGGATCACATCCACCAGAAACGGATCCATCACTTCCGTACAGGCAGTATACGTTCCTGCGGACGACCTGACAGACCCCGCACCTGCGACCACATTCGCACACCTTGACGCAACCACCGTTCTTTCACGTTCGATAGTTGAGCTTGGTATCTATCCTGCGGTAGATCCTCTTGAGTCCACCTCGAGAATTCTGGATCCCAGAGTGGTAGGTGAGGAGCATTACAAGACAGCCCGCGGAGTTCAGGAGATCCTTCAGCGTTATAAGGAGCTGCAGGATATCATCGCGATCCTGGGTATGGACGAGCTTTCCGAGGAGGACAAGCTGGTAGTATCCAGAGCCAGAAAGGTTCAGAGATTCCTGTCACAGCCCTTTTTCGTAGCAGAGCAGTTCACAGGACTTGTCGGAAAGTATGTTCCTATCTCCGAGACCATCAGAGGCTTCAAGGAGATCCTGGAAGGAAAGCATGACGATATCCCCGAGAGCTACTTCATGAGCGTGGGAACTATTGACGACGTAGTTGAGAAGTATAACGCAAATAATTAAAAGGAGTCCGTATGGCTGACAATACGTTTGCTATCCGCATCATCACTCCCGAGAGAGTGTTTTACGAGGGTGAGGCGGAGATGGTAGAATTCAATACTACCGAAGGTGAGATCGGTATTTATCCCGGCCATATTCCGCTTACGGTTATCGTTAAGCCCGGAATTCTCAGGATCCATGAGAAAGAGGGCGAGAGAATAGCGGCCTTACACTCCGGGTTTGCAGAGATCCTTCCGGATAAGATATCTATTCTCGCCGAGATCGTCGAGTGGCCTGACGAGATAGATGAAAAGCGTGCTCTTGATGCTTTGCAGAGAGCGAAGGACAGGCTCAAGGACAGATATGAAAACCTTGATGTTGCCAGAGCCGAGACCGCACTTCAGAGAGCAATGGCGCGTATTAATGTATTGAAATAATCTAGGATTTAAGGCGCCCCGCGCGGGGCGTCTTTTTTCGCAGAGACCCTGCGAAGAAATGCTGTGTAATGAAGATCAATTTATCGGGAATCAAGAAAACAGTGATCAGAATAGCGGTGCTGGCGATAGTGTTCGTGGCAACGCTGATCGTTGCATCCAAAATCCTGAACAATGATCGTGAAAATATCACTATGGATATGGAATCCGCCACTTTTCCGATCATGACCATGCTCCGGGGAGACTTTGCCTATAATATGCTCCACGGGTATTCGGATAAGGGCTATGTGGGGGAAATGGCCGAGAACCTGACGGCTCTGAGCGATGATCGGAATCTTGATTTCAAGATAGATACCTTCGGAAATATTATAGAGTCCGTTGACTTTGAGGTGCGCACTACGGGGGGAGAGAGGCTGGTGCAAAACGGCACTGTGGAGAACCTCAAAACAGGTATAGGCTCTGCAACAGGTTCCGTGAGGTTAAAGGACCTGCTTGATAAAGATGAAATCTATTCCCTGGAGCTTACTCTTACTACCGAAGGGGATAAAAAGATATATTACTATACAGATATTATCTGGGGAGATGATCTGAAGGTCGATGAAAAGCTTGATTTTGTCCAGTATTTTCATGACAAGCTTTTTGACAAGGAGAATGCATCCGATATAAGAAAATATATCGAGACCAACTCATCCCTCAATGATAATTCCAGTTTTGCAAGTGTGGACATACATTCAAGCCTGGATCAGATAACCTACGGTGATCTGGCTGTGGTGCAGCTTGATGAGCCGAGTATCTCTCTCAAGGAGATCACCCCTTCCATGGCGGAGATCACCACGGATTATATAGTATTTTCCGGGGAGGGAGATGACAAGGCTTATTACAGGCTGATGGAATACTACCGCATAAAGGTGGGAAACGAGAGAATGCTCCTCATAGATTATCAGAGGTCCATGGAGCAGATCCCGGATGAGAGAAAGCTTTGTATCAATGACAAGATCGTTCTGGGTATCGTTGACAGGGGGGCGGATTTCGCCGAGAGTGAGGACGGTAACACTGTTGCGTTTATCACCTCGGGACGCCTCTATTCCTATCAGTCAAAGGAAAACAAACTGACCAGGGTTTTTGCCTTTGCGGGAGATGAAGAATTTGATCCCAGGGCCATGTATGATGCCCACGGTATAAAGATACTGGATATAGATGAGAGCGGCACCATCAAGTTTGCGGTGTACGGATATATGAACAGCGGCCGTCACGAGGGCGAGGTGGGCATAGAGGTTTACCTCTTTGACGGAAAGCTGAACACTATAGAAGAGCTTATATATCTTCCCTACAAGAGGTCCTACGGGATCTTAAAGGCGGAGATCGATACACTTCTGTATCTGAACAGGGAGGATCATCTTTTCCTGACCTTTGAGAACAAGGTATACTGCGTGGATCTGGAAGAGAGAAAGTACACCGTCAAAAACGATCTGGGTGAGGATGATACGCTGGTTACCAGCAGTGATAACAGGATTCTGATCAGCCGCAGCGTATATGAGGATTCCTCTCTCTCAAAGAGCATAACGCTTACGAACCTAAACTCGGAGATGGACAAGGTGATATCCGCTCCCGAGGGGGATGCGGTGAGATCTCTTGGCTTCATCGGCCCCGATGTAATCTATGGTATAGCTCATATTTCCGAGACCAGAAGAGAGAGCTCCGGACGACTGTTCTTCCCCATGTACAGGGTAGTGATCTGTGATGAGGAAGGGGAGCTGATCAAGAATTATGAGCAGGAAGGTTACTATGTGACCCATATCGATCTGGTGGACAATCAGCTCACTTTGAGACGGGTCTCCATAGACGAAAACGGTAAAGTCAGGGATGAAAAGCCGGATTATATCACGGCGGAGGATATGAGCGCCGGAGTGAATGTCACGGATGCCACCACCGTTGTTGATGTTTACAAGACCTATGTACAGCTTCAGCTCCAGGCGGATGTCAACGAAGAAGGATTAAAGATAGCGGAGCCCAAAGAGGTGGTGTATGAGGGAGGCCGGGATCTTTTGATCCCCATAGAAAAGGCTGACAGATATATCACCTACGACGCTTACGGTGTGGCGGATATATTTAATCTTCCGTCAAATGCCATCGAACTTGCAAATGAAAATGCCGGCTGGGTGATAGACGGTAACGGAAAGCTTATATGGAAGAGGACTCCCAGGTCCTCCAGAAATCAGATAATGGCCATCACCGAGGATGCGATTGAAGAGGGTGAGAGTTCCCTTTCCGTGTGCCTTGACGCGATGCTCTCCAACGAGGGAGTGGTGAGAAACTCAGATTATCTTCTCTCCCAGGGAGAGTCGGTAATGGGAATCCTCTCCGACAATCTGGAAGGGTTTACGGTTTTGGATCTGACCGATTGTAAACTTGACATGATACTATACTATGTTAATATTGAAACGCCGGTACTTGCCCTGATGGGTGAGGATGAAGCACTGCTGATCGTGGGATATAATGATACGGATTCCGTGATAGTGGTGCTGGATGCACAGAAAGGTACGCTGGAAAAGATTTCTTACAGCGCCGCTTCGGAAATGTTTGAGCTTTCCGGAAACAATTTTGTCACTTATATCAAAGCAAAGTGACGCGAAACAGAGGTAGTAAGCTATGGCTGAAAAAGAAGAATATTGTCTTGATTTTTCTAAGAGGGGAAAAATATACTTTGTTGGTATAGGCGGGATAAGTATGAGCGGACTGGCAGAGATACTGCTGGATGCGGGCTATGAGGTCTGCGGCTCGGACCGTGACAGGAGCGCCATCACCCGGGGCCTTGAGGAAAAGGGGATAAAGGTCTTTTACGGTCAGAAATATGAAAACATAACAAAAGATATCGAGTGCGTGATATTCACCGCCGCCATCAGGGAGGACAATCCCGAATTTAAGGCGACCATGGATCTGGGGCTGAATTATTTATACAGAAGCGAACTCCTGGGACAGATGATGAAAAACTACCGCAAAAGTATAGCCATCAGCGGAACCCACGGAAAGACCACCACCACATCCATGATAAGCGAGATCCTTATTGAGACAGGTATGGACCCCACTGTAAATAACGGTGGTGTGTTAAAGTCCATGGGTGGAAATACCCGGGTGGGAGGCAAGGAGTATTTTGTTGCGGAGGCCTGCGAGTACACCAACAGCTTCCTGCATTTCTTCCCGAAAGTGGGTGTTATCTTAAATATCGAGGAGGATCATCTGGACTTTTTCAAGGACCTTAATGATATCAGATCCTCATTCAGGAAATTCGCACAGCTGATCCCGGAGGACGGATTCCTGGTGATCTGCGGAGATATAGAGAATTATCACGAGATCACGGAAGGGCTAAAGTGCAGGGTGGTGACCTTCAGCACCGGAGGAATGGACTGCTACGGAAATAAAACCGATTATTCGGCGGAAAACATCACCTTTAACAAATTCTATTGCGGATGCTTTACCGCTGTGGGCCCGGAGGGGCGCAAGGAGATCAAACTTAAGGTGCCCGGAGACCATAATGTGGGAAATGCACTGGCAGCCCTGGCGGTAAGTGACGGACTGGGAGTGGATCCCATACGCGCCATAAAGGGACTCGAGAACTTTACCGGCGCCGACAGAAGATTTGAATACAAGGGGGAGGTCAATGGCTTCTCCGTCGTGGATGATTACGCTCACCACCCAACAGAGATCGAGTCCACCATGAGGACTGCCGCAAAGATAGAGCACGGCAGGCTTTTTGTGGTATTCCAGTCACATACATATTCAAGGACCAAGGTGTTCTTTGATGACTTTGTAAAGGCTCTTTCCACCGCGGATGTGGTGATAATGCCGGATATCTATTCTGCCAGAGAGACCGACAATCTGGGAGTGAGCTCCCTGGATCTGTGCAATGCATTGAACGATCTTGGAACCGAAGCTCATTACATTCCGGAGTTTGAAAAAATCGAAAAATATCTTTTGGAAAATTGCACAAAGGGTGATCTGTTAATAACTATGGGAGCGGGTGAAGCTAATAAAATAGGGGATGCTCTCCTGAAAGACAGGTCATAATCCACTATATCCACAAAAGGAAGGCGGGCGAGAGCAAACCTCATTTTGTGGATATTTTTTTTAAAACGGTGGATATTTATTTATTGCCATTTAGACAAAAGAACGGCAGAACATAAGGGTTTGCAGGTGTTATTATGACAGGGTAGTCACAGACTGTCCACGTTATCCACACTGTCCACATTTAATCCGCTTTATTGCCCTCAAAAACCGCTTGTCTACTTTGTCCATATCCCTTTCGGGCAGGATATGTTATAAGTTTATTATCAAGTTTTTGGGGGTGCATTACAGTTATGCCCGGTTTCAGTGTTTATCAGGATAGCTACATCGGAGCTACGATAATTTCCAACCGTTTTATAGATGAATATATGACAGATG
>CACXGM010000124.1 GCA_902767075.1 uncultured Lachnospiraceae bacterium | reverse complement strand
CCTGCCCTTAGAGAAGGTATCGATCTTAAGAGCTGTGGGGAACTGGAATATACGGGCGATCTCCTCCGCCGCAAGAAGCTCGGGATTAATCACAAGGTCCAGGCCGAGTTTATCACGCAAAAATGAGATCTCTTCGTTATATAAAGGATTGCGGACACGGGCGATGGTCTTGCAGTGACCTGCCTGTCTTGCGATACAGCAGCAAAGGAGGTTCTGCTCGTCGGACGCGGTCACCGCTATCAACAGGTCGGCGTTTTCGATACCTGCCTCCTGAAGAGTCTGGTAACTGACTCCGTTTCCTACGATTCCCTGTGCATCGAACTCATCGGTGATGCTGCGGACTCTGTCCGGGTTTAGGTCCACCACCACGATATCGTGCTGTTCTCCGCCAAGCTGCTGGGTAAGAGTCTGTCCTACCTTTCCGCAGCCTACTATGATTATGTTCATTCTGTCATCTCCGTATGCAAAAGGCCCAAGCGGCCTTTTTTTTATTTACTCAGGGGTAGTGTTTAAGCGTGCTGAGAACGCAAAGATCACATCATTCTCAAAAGGTGATAACATGACCCCAAAACATTAAAATTATATCATATTTCCGTGAGTTTATAAAGAGAGTCTCAGATACGGTATTTTCTGATGATGCGATCGAGACGCCTGCCGAAAACAGGCTCGAATAACAATAAGAATACAATATTGGAAGCTGCATAGAGGACGGTATACGGAATGGCTACGGTAATGGCTGCCAGATAACCTTCCGCATTTATAGAGCCGTAGGTCCAGAGCATGGTCCAGGTGTCCAGGAATAGTGAATAAAAGACTCCGCAGAACATACCGTATAAAACGATCAGGAAGAGGCGCAGTTTTCTTTTCCCGATAAGTTTATTACCTGAGAACAAAAACGCCGCTATGAGGCCGATAAGCCCCAGGGCTGTCATCTGAAAGGGAGTCCAGGGACCTTGGCCGAAATAGAAATTTGATAAAAATGCCGTGAGACATCCGCATAAAAATCCCGCTTCACCACCAAGATACACGCCTGTCAGAATTACGATGGCGGACATGGGCTTGAAGGCGGGAAAAGCCGCAAATACAAAGCGACTGGCGATTGACAGCGCTGTCATAACAGCGATCAAGGTGAGTCTTCTGACACCGGTTCTTTTTTTATCAAGGCGCAAAAATACCACAGAAAGGGCACCTGCCACCAGCAATAAGGATATGAAGATGTAGTATTTTTCAAAAATCATAAAAAGGCGTCCCGATAAAAAATGCCGCGTGTTTTTTTATCCGTGATAATAACTCGAAAAAAAACACCGGGTATGAATTATAAAATGAGATTTACATAATCTGTTTAGCGAGTTTACATAAATCAAATACTGTAAAGTTTATTGCTTTCAAAGAAATCTTTGTTTGTCTTAAAGGCCGTAAGTCTGCCCATTGACATGATGGAGCACATGTCTGCTCCGGCTTTGGCAAAGGCGATATCGTGTGTTGACATAATCACGGTTTTGCCATTTTCTGTAAACCTGTTGATCTCATCCAGAAGGATTTTGGATAAAATAACATCCACTCCTTTTGTGGGTTCATCCAAAAGAAGGATATCCGGATCGGATGCAGATATCTTTGCCAGAGCTAAGAGCTGCTTTTCGCCTCCGCTTAAGTCAAAGGGGCTTCTTTCGGGATCAAGCTGCTGAATGTATGCGGGGGCTTGATCCGGAGATATTCCCGAGCTTTTCAGCTCACCCTTCACAGTATCCGATATGAACAGAAGGTCCGTATTCTGGGGCATATAGCCGATCTTTAGCTTCTTGGGATTAAACTTCACAGTACCTTCCTGGGGTTTATAAAGCCCTGCTATCAGGTTGAGAAGAGTGGTCTTTCCTGCTGCATTGCAGCCAAATATGGCATAGGAACAGCCGCGCTTGAAGTCGGCTCTGAGGCAGCTCAGCACATCAGGAGATTTCAATGAGTATCTGAAATAAACATCCTTTAATGTCAGGATGGTTTCGCTATGATCATTTGTTTTTGCGCATCTGTTTGTATCATATGGAGGGAGGACTCTGTTAAGCACATCCGTGATCCCTGTTGGGGTGTCATAGCCTGCGACCCGGCCCTCCGACATGACTATGATCCTGTCGGAAATGGGCAGGAGATTCTGTAGCTTATGCTCTGCGATGATGATGGTTGTGCCTAATTTATCATGAAGTCTCATAAGAGTATGTATGAACTGCTCAGAAGCCTCAGGGTCCAGCTGGGATATGGGCTCATCCAAAAGAAGCAGCTTAGGAGATACTGCAAAGAGTGATGCCAGAAGGACCAGCTGCTTTTGGCCGCCTGAAAGCGTGGCCGTATCTTCATTTGATATGGACTCCAGGCGGAAAAATGACATCATTTCGGCTATGCGGTTTTCCATATCGGAACGGGTAAATCCCAGGTTCTCGAGACTGTATGCAAGTTCGTGCCATACCTTATCCGTGACGATCTGATCCTCCGGATTCTGAAATAGGATAGCGATGTTTTCTGCCTGCTCCCGCTGAGATAAGGAGTACAGATCCCGGCCTTCAAAAGTGATCTGTCCTCTTTTTTCTCCCTGAGGAGAGATCTCCTGCTTGATGAGCCTTAACAGGGTGGACTTCCCGCAGCCGGTGGGACCGCAGACGGTGATGATGCTTCCCGTGGGTATATCAAGATTTATGCCCTTCAGAGCATATTTTTCCTGCCGTTTTTTTATACCTGAATCCGAGATACTTTCGTATATGAAGTTTAAATCCTTGATTTCCAATATATTCATAATTCTGATTTACCCGGGTTATATAGCTTCTTGCTTATATGTATCAAATGAAAAACAGTCAAAAAAGATGCTGAAATTATGTAAACCGATCCGGAGAAGATCAAGAAGGGAGTTCTCTCCGGAAGTACGATGGCAGGGTAGTACTCTGTGGTTAAT
>CACXGM010000123.1 GCA_902767075.1 uncultured Lachnospiraceae bacterium | reverse complement strand
GAGAATGGAACTGGAAAAAACGGAATACGGCGGAGGAATGTGGGCTCCTTCCCTCAGGTATCATCAGGGAGTGTTCTATATTTCCATCAGAAGCAACAGCGGGGACAAGAATTATATTTTCAGGGCGCTGGACGTAGAAGGACCCTGGAAGAAAAACGTTCTTGAGGGAAGCTATCATGATTCCTCCCTTCTTTTTGATGAGGATGGAAAAAAATACATCGTATATGGAAATACAGAAATATATATCACTGAATTAAACGATGAGCTCACGGCGCCAAAGCCCGGAGGACTCTCAAAGATGATCCTGAAGGATGAGACGGATCATATGCTGGGATATGAGGGATCTCATATTTACAAGATCGGAAAGTATTATTATCTTTTTGTGATCAACTGGCCCAAGGGCGGGATCAGAACGGAGAGCTGTTTCAGGGCAGAGAGACTTGACGGAGAGTTCACCGGCGGCATAGTTCTTCAGAGCGGAACCGATTATTGCAGCTCCGGCGTAGCTCAGGGAGGCATTGTCGATACACTGAACGGAAAATGGTTCGGAATCCTGTTTCAGGATATGGGAGCGGTCGGAAGAATACCTGTGTTGGTACCTGTCACCTGGAAGGATGATTTCCCGGTATTCGGAGAGAACGGAAAAGTTCCCGCTGAACTGGAGGTGTTCAGCAGCAGACCGAATTATCCGTATGAGCCCCTCTTTGTTTCGGACAAGTTTATCTTAAAGCCCGGAGTAGAAAAGAGTAAGCAGCTTGCACCACAGTGGCAGTGGAACCACCAACCCTCCGATGAAAACTGGAGACTTCTTCCCGAGGGCGGACTGGAGATCACCACCGACAAGATCTGTATCAATCTTACTCATGCCAGAAATACTCTTACCCAGCGTATGCTCTGGCCCGCATGCTCCGCTGAGGTCACCATAGATGCAAAAGATCTTAAGGACGGAGATTTTGCCGGACTTTGTGCACTCCAGAGCTGCTACGGCATGATCGGAATAGCAAAGGAACTGGGAACCTACTATCTGGTGAGAGTGGTCAGAAGCGGTGAAAACATTAAGGACAATATGTCAAAGATCGACCTTATGCCCGGTGAACTTACGGACAAGATCAGACTTGACGGACCTGAGGTCACGGTATACCTCAAAGCAAATTTTGAGGACATGAAGGACAAACTTGATTTTTATTATTTCAAGAAGGATAAATTTGTAAAGGTTGGCCCTTCCCATAAGATGGAATTCAGATTATCCCACTTTACGGGAAACAGATTCGGGCTTTGCTGCTATTCAACAAAGAGAAGCGGCGGCAAGGCGGTATTTAAGAACTTCGAGTATTCAATATAAAACATCCCTTTATAGAGGGGGAGAAAAAAACCGGATGAGATGATCATCCGGTTTTTGCTTTATAGTGTGCCTCACGGCTGCGTTCTCTCGGTTTTTTTCATGCTGGAATTCTGCCTGCGGTATTCGCTTGGGGAGCATCCTTTTTGCTGCTTGAACAGTCTGTTAAAGGTTGAAATGCTGGAAAAACCGGAGGAGATTGCAACATCAGTGATGGAGACATCGGGTCTGGCCAAAAGGGTCTCGGCCTCCTTGATCCGTCTGAAACACAGGTAGTCACTGAAATTGTAATTGGTGTATTGCTTAAACAGTCTCGAGAAATGGAACTTTGAAAAACCTGTGTTTGCTGCGATATCGCCGAGGCTCAGCTCTTCCGTAAAGTGGTTGTCGATATATTCCAGAGTCTCATTGAACAGATCCACATACTCTCTTCGTTTGGTGGGAGTAGCATTTGAGAATACACTTTCCTGCTGGGCATAGTTTTCACCTATTGTTATAAACAGCTTAAGTAAAAGTGCCTGTATGGACAACTCGGAGAATTCGCTGTTTCCGAAGTATTCATTTCTCATCTGAAGCAGGATATTGTATATATCCGAATAGACTTCCGGGGAATTCTCATTGTTTATGAGCAAAGGGCGGGAGAGTATGGACATTATACGCGCACTGCCCTTAAGTTTGGTGGTGGAACTCACATTCATCAAAAAGATGAAACGGCTTCCCGACGGCATTGGCAATATTTCATGGATGACTCCCGGCGGGATGATAAGTATCTCCTCGGGCTTTATCACGAATTTGTCGTTTTTGTCACTGCCGCAGATAACCGTATATGTATTCTCAATGGGAAGGATGATCTCCATAGCGGAGTGCCAGTGGGCTTCATATCCCCCCGGTTGTTCATTAAGCCATATCCTGTGCAGGCTCTTGGCGGGATACTCAACTATCTCGTGGCCGTCACTAACGGTTCTCTCACCCGTCCAATCACTGTTGACTGAATAATAGCGCTCACTTGGTATTTCGGGTTTCTTATATGTCATCAAAGTGTCTCTCTTTGTAGAATATTAATTAATATAGGATGATTATATCATATTTTGCGATGTTGATGTGTCGAATTTGTACCAAAAATCAATTAGAATTCGTATAATAAATGTACAAAAGAGATAATAGCAAAAATTGAGAAGTACGCCGCACTATTTAATAAGCAATAAATGAGGGGTAATTTTATAATTCTTTTAGAATTTGGGACGGAGTATGCTTTTATGCACAGAATTGGATCCATGAAAAACTTTATAGCGCTGGGAATTACAGCGATCCTGTGTATGAGCGGATGCTCCGGACAGAATGTTTCAGAGCCTGTGGATGCCGGAAACGGGGCGGATATAACTGTCACGGATACGGTGGACAACACGGGGGGCGAGACGGAGAGCGGCACAGAACAGACCGGTGAACTTAATGGGGAAACCGGGGCGGAGGGGACGCAGACGGTGCCGATCCTCAGAGACGTTGTGAGAAACGAGATCGGAGGTTTCGTCGGATGCGCCGTTACAGGCGGAGAGGTTGACGATCCAAAGGTATGGGATATAGTGACCACCCACTTTGAGGCGGTGACATTGGGAAACGAATTAAAACCCGATGCACTGGTGGGATACAGCGTAGACAAATGCCCGGGAACGGAGATGGCAGAGCTTAACGGCGAGACCATCGAAGTGCCGAAGCTGAACTACTCCAGGGCAGAAAAGATTCTGGACAAGATACTTGCATGGAATGAAGAAAATCCGGACAAGAAACTCAAAGTCAGAGGCCACGTTCTAGTGTGGCATTCACAGACACCGGAATGGTTTTTCCATGAAGATTATAATAAGAAGAATCCATATGTAACAGCCGCCGAGATGGACAAACGTCTCGAGTGGTACATCAGAACGGTCTTAACTCACTTTACCGGAGAGGACAGCAAGTACAAAGACTTGTTTTACGGATGGGATGTGGTGAACGAAGCGATCGGTGACGGAAGCGGAACATACAGATCCGATGCCGAGAATCCGAGCGAATCCCTGAGCGAGGACAGACACGGAAGCAATTCCAGCTGGTGGCATGTATATAGAAGTAACGACTTCATAATCAATGCATTCAAATATGCCAACAAATACGCACCCGAGAGTTTGGAACTTTACTACAATGATTACAACGAGTGCGATAAAGTAAAGCGTATGGCGATCTGCGAACTGCTTCAGGCAGTCAAGGATAATGAGGGAGCTCCCGGAGAGGGAACCAGGATCTCAGCCATGGGCATGCAG
>CACXGM010000122.1 GCA_902767075.1 uncultured Lachnospiraceae bacterium | reverse complement strand
CATCACTCCCACGTCAACAATGCGCGCATCTGCACCGACGGCCCCGTCTTCCTCGCCTCCGACGTGGAGATTTAACCCCCTGAGGTATTCTTTACACCACAAAAAGGACTTGACCACCACTTTACGGCTGAAGTGCATCGGATATTACATTTTTTGAAAATCCGCCGCTAAAAATCAAGCAAAAAGTCTAAGCAAAGCAGCGGAAAACTCAAAAATGAAAATCCCGCCGCCCGAAAGCAAGCAAGAAGTCCAAGCGAGGCAGCGAAAAACTCAAAAATGAAAAACCCGCCGCCCGAAAGCAAGCAAGAAGTCCAAGCAAGAAAACCAAGAAAAGGAATAGATTATGAATACAGAAATCAAGATCGCCGGAGTGAAATGGAAGAATCCTGTAACCGTTGGTTCGGGTACCTTTGGATCAGGAATGGAATATGATGAATTTGTAGATTTAAACAAACTGGGCGCTGTTACCACCAAGGGCGTTGCAAATGTGCCCTGGCCGGGAAACCCGACGCCTCGAGTGACTGAGGTATACGGAGGGATGCTGAACGCCATCGGACTTCAGAATCCGGGAATTGATGTTTTCTGCGAGAGAGATCTTAAATTCCTCGAAAAGTACGACACTAAAGTGATCGTAAATGTCTGCGGAAAATCAATACAGGATTATGTTGATGTGGTAGAGAGACTTTCGGATGAAAAGAAAGTGGACATGCTGGAGATCAATGTATCCTGCCCCAATGTAAAAGAGGGAGCCATCGCCTTTGGTCAGAAAGCAGAGGCTCTCACTGAGATCACAAAGGAGATAAAAAAGCATGCAAAACAGCCCATCATCATGAAGCTTTCTCCAAATGTGACAGATATCACTGAGATGGCTCGCGCTGCAGAGGCTGCGGGGGCAGACGCCTTATCACTTATAAATACCATCACCGGAATGAAGATAGATATAAATCGCCGCACCTTTGCCCTGGCCAATAAAACAGGCGGAATGAGCGGCCCGGCCATAAAGCCCGTGGCAGTCAGAATGGTTTACCAGGTAGCGCAGGCAGTTAAGATACCCATCATCGGAATGGGAGGTATCTCTAACGCCGAAGATGCGCTGGAGTTTATTCTGGCAGGTGCTACTGCGGTAAGTGTGGGAGCAGCCAATTTCATAAATCCCTATGCAACTGTAGAGGTGATAAACGGAATAGAAGAGTACATGAAAAAGAATCACATTGATGACATAAAGGAACTGATCGGTGCCGTGAGATAACAAACGGGTCAAATAATAGATTAACTTTGAACATAAAAGATATTCAGTGCTTTCAAGAGGAGAAACAATATGAGGAAGATGAAGCTGCTCGGGGGGAAAGCAAGAGTATTTACAGCATTTATAACTGCTTTGTCACTTGTGACTGCCATGGTGGGAGACGGCTTTTTCGCATTTCCTTCCGTGGCGGCTACCGGGGAGACAACGCATATAGATGGCATGGAGTGGAATTCAGCCATAGATCTCTATGATGCGGGTCTTGTGAGAGATTTCACTCTGGACTCGGATAATGTTCTTAATGTAAACGATCCCTACAGCGAGGATGACAGATTCACTGTCCATTTCAATATCCCCGCTTCTGTTCTCGCGGGATCTGTCGTTTTCGGACCTGAGCTTTACCTGCTTCCCGTCACATCGGAGGATCCGGAAGAGGCTTTTATCAAAAACTATAAACTCGAGCATTCTGCTGAGCAAAATGATCTTTACCCCATTAATTTCGGACAAAAATCAGTGGTAACAGGAAACGGCAGCGTCGATTTTACAACCGATGATGCCTATTTCCAGTATCATGAATATTTCTATGTGGACGATGATCTGAATGATGTTTATGATATCTACTCCACCGTACCTCCCACCGGTACATATTACATCGCCTGCATGATGTATCACACCGATATGGTAAGTTTTGACGGTGATACCGCACCGGCATCCTTTATCATAGGCGGTGATACGGTTTATATAGATAATCCCGCAGATCTTGGAGGACCTGCGGATACACTTATTTCAGGAAACGAAGAACAGGGCGAACTGATAGATCTTGACATCAAGGTCTTTGCGGGGGATACGGAAGTAACCTGCGCGGACACCATAGTCTACGGATCTAACGGAGTATGCTATGGATTCGCTCCCTGCAAAGCTCACGTCGGAGAAAACATCACTGTTACCATCAGACCTACAGGCTGGTGTGAGGACCTAAAATATGATTATGATTTCCCTCAGACGAGAAAAGGAAATGAACTTAAACTGACTGTCCCCGATGACGGGCAGATAGTTGTCAATCTCCCTGCATACAAAAAGGACATCACTCTTTCGGGATATGTTTATGACGAAAATGGGGATCCACTTCCCGGAGCAACAGTTTCAGCATTCTCAGGCGGATATACTTCAACATCATTTACCGGCATTTCAGATATCACAGGATTCTATAGGATAGAGGGCATTACAGCATCCACGGGTCTTAATGCCTCGGCGTCAAAAAAGGGATGCATTCCATCAATTAAGAGCATGGACGGATCGGATATTACAGACGGTGCCGAGCTGAATGCGGACTTTGATCTAAAATATAAATCCGAAGGTTTTACTGTTCACATCACATCCGATGCGGATCCTGAGCTTATCTTTGAAGTGACATCACTTCTTGAAAACGGAACCTGGTCAGAGGTTACGGATGACGCCGGAAAGATAACCAAT